>CAYVEI010000132.1:0-13762 GCA_964450515.1 uncultured Terrimonas sp.
GTAATGCCCCGCATGTATGTGTCCTGTACATTCTTGTTTTTTTGAGGACTGCAAAGGTAAATCATTTAGGCAGGACAGCAGGATTTGAGGGTTGTGATTTATTGTTTATGGTTGTATTTCCTTCGAACTTCGGATTTCGGTCTTCCTGCTTCGGATTTTATTTATTATTCATTTCCTCCATTTTAGAACTTGCTAAAGCCTCTTTCTCCCTCACTAATTCCTCTGCTTTTAACAGCATTTGCTTCCGGAAGCTTTTTTTATACCCCAGGAACAGGTAATAATAAGCGAGTATGCACAAGCCTGCCGAAAAAGGGATAAGCGAAAGCCGGCGTGCTCCCAGGGCGCCTTCATCCCAGCCATAGTAAAATATGCAGGTTTTCTATACGCCTGAAGCGGGCGGGAATACAATTATACTTCGCTGTTGTTATTCATGCAATCAAATCAAAAATGAAAGAAATATTTGCCGGGGATAGCTTTAGCCTGTCAAAAATAATTTTTTATTGGAACCAGAGCCTAAAGAAGACGGGTATTCTTATTACGATGTGTTATAAAAGAATATTTAATACTTTTAGCATGGCTGTATTTGATGCTTTAAATCTGTTGGCATGAAAAAAATAGTTTTTGTCTTCCTGCTTCTCCTGGGATATTTTCCGGCACTCTTTTCCCAAAAGCAAAACAATAAGCCCGCGGAAACACACCCATCGCCAGCCGTTAAGGAAACGGAAACACCGGCACGTAAGCTGAATATAGATTCGGCAGTTACTGCAAAGCATTCGGTTACTATTAATGGACAGCGCGTTCCCTATACCGTTATTGCAGGCACTATGCCCGTTTGGGATGAAAATGACAAGCCTGTTGCGGGTGTGTTTTATACGTATTATGAAAGAGCCGATGTGAGCGACCATTCATCACGCCCGCTGGTTATTTCATTCAATGGCGGACCGGGTACGCCTTCGGTATGGATGGAGATTGGCTATACCGGCCCGCGGATACTGAAAATAGATGATGAAGGGTATCCTGTTCAGCCTTATGGTATGAAGGATAATCCGTATTCTATACTGGATGTGGCCGATATTGTATATGTGGATCCGGTGAATACCGGGTTTTCCAGGCCCGTAAGCAAAGAGGTGCCCCGCACAAAATTTTTTGGCGTAAATGCCGATATCAAATACCTGGCAGAATGGATCAGCACTTTTATCAGCCGCTATAAGCGCTGGGCTTCTCCCAAGTACCTCATTGGCGAAAGCTATGGCACTACAAGGGTATCGGGACTGGCACTGGAACTGCAGAATGCGCAATGGATATATCTGAACGGGATCATACTGGTTTCGCCAACCGGGCTGGGCATTGAAAGGGGAGGAGTGATGGATGCCGCGCTGACGCTGCCTTATTACGCCGCCACGGCCTGGTATCATAAAATGCTGCCTTCCGATCTTCAGCAAAAGGATATTACCGCTGTGCTGCCCGAAGTAGAAAATTTTACCATTAACGAATACCTTCCTGCTTTGGCAAAAGGAGGCTCGCTCAGTGAAACCAAAAGAAACGCGGTAGCGGCTAAGGTTGCCCGTTATTCGGGGCTGGGTATAAAAGTGGTGCTGCAGAACAATCTTTCCATTGCCACTAACTTTTTCTGGAAAGAGTTATTAAGAAACAAGGGGTATACCATTGGGCGGCTGGATTCGAGATACCTGGGCGTAGATAAAAAAGACGGCGGCGAACGACCGGATTACAATGCGGAGCTTACCGCATGGCTTCATGCTTTTACGCCCGCCATTAATATATACCTGCGCGATGAGCTGAATTATAAAACAGATATACCCTATAACATGTTTGGCAATGTATTTCCGTGGGATAACGAAAATAACAGAACCGGCGATAACCTGCGCCAGGCCATGGCGCAAAACCCCAACCTGCACCTGCTGGTGCAAAGCGGCTATTACGATGGCGCCTGTGATTACTTCAATGCCAAATACAGTATGTGGCAAATAGACCCGGGCGGGAAGCTGCAGCAGCGCATGACCTGGGAAGGTTATCGCAGCGGGCACATGATGTATCTCCGTAAGGAAGATCTGGCTACCAGCAACCAGCACCTGCGCAATTTTATATTAAAAACAATTCCCGGGCAGGGAGAAGGGGCGAGGTATGGAAAATAGGGGTGGGTTTTCAGACTTGTAGCTTGTTACCTCCAATCTGATACATTTTCCTCACTCCTTTCCAATCCATTTTAAACAAACCGGCTTGCCCACTTCAATGCGTTTACCTGTATCTGTTAGTAACCCTGTTTGCTTGTCTCTTTTAAAGATCACAATATTGTCACTTTCCTGGTTGGCGGCTAATAAATAGTTGCCCGATGGATCTATTGCGAAATTCCGGGGAATTTCTCCAAGGGATGGCTGATGATCAACTAAAGCCAGCGTTCCGTTTTGCTGATCAATTTTGTATATGGCAATGGTATTAAACCCGCCCCGGTTGGAAGCGTATAAGAATTTTCCGTCGGCGCTTACATGTATGTCGGCGCTGCCAATAAAACCTGTATCACTAGCCTGCACCGAAGCGATTTGCTGTATGTGTTTTAATTTCCCGTTGCTGTATTGAAATGCATCTACCGCGCCACCCATTTCTTCAATCAGGTAAGCATACTTATTGTTAGGATGAAAGGTGAGGTGCCTTGGTCCGCCGCCATCTTTTATTGTAGCAAAGGGCTGAAGTGCGGGTTTCAATTTCCCTGTGTTTGAATCGAAAGCATAGATCATTACCTTATCAATACCCAGGTCGGGCACGAATAACCATTTGTTATCCTTAGAAAGTATAGTACAGTGCACATGCGGCTTTGCCTGTCTTTCTTTGTTTACACCGGAACCCCTGTGCTGTATGGTAGTAGTGGCCTTGCCCAGTTCGCCGGAAGCGCTTACAGGGAATACGGAGAGTGTTCCGCTACTGTAATTGCCTGCAATTACCCATTTTCCCGTTTTGTCTGCCTGGATATAACAGGGCGCATCGCCGCCCGACAATTGCTTGTTGATGGGAGTGAGCCTGCCTGTTTTTTTATCGAACGAAAAAGCGCTCACTTCACCGCCGTTATCATTGTTCCCGTTTTCATTTGTGGCGTATACAAATTTTTCATCGGGCGAAACCGCCAGGAAAGACGGGTTGGAGCTTTTAACATGGCTGATCTCCCTGTAGCTTCCGTCTGTGCTGTTAAATTCAAAAACATAAATACCTTCACTTTTGCCACCGGTATAAGTGCCGGTAATAAGATAATGCAATGGGTTGGATTGTGTCATGCCGTTAAAAAATAAAGCAGATAATAAAATAGTTAAAGCGGTTGATTTTATTTGCATAATGATCACATATTTAGTTCTTTCAGCTCCGTTATGATCCGGTTGTAGGTTTCTTCCCCGCTCAATGCTTCGGGCTTAAATGGTTCGCCGGTTACTTTTTCAAACAATTCAATATACCGGTTGCTGATGGTTTGCACCCATTCATCGCTCATATCCGGAACGGTTTGTCCTTCTTTGCCCATAAAGTTATTGGCAATTAACCATTCCCGCACAAATTCTTTGCTCAGTTGTTTTTGGTGTTCTCCTTTTTGTTGTCTTTGCTCAAATCCATCGGCATAAAAATACCTTGATGAATCGGGGGTATGTATCTCATCCATTAAGCAAATGGTATCGCCGGTCTTGCCAAATTCATATTTCGTATCTGCAAGTATCAGCCCCTGTTTGGCGGCAATGGCCTTTCCTCTTTCAAACAACCGTAAAGTATAGGAAGAGAGCGTATTCCAGTCTGCTTCGGTTGCCAGTCCTTTGGCAATAATTTCTTCTTTGGATATATCTTCATCGTGTCCCTGCTCGGCCTTTGTTGCCGGCGTTATGATGGGCGAAGGGAACGGATCGTTTTCTTTTAATCCTTCCGGCAGTTTCACTCCGCACAGCGTTCTTTCACCGGTTCTGTATGTGCGCCACGCATGACCTACCAGGTGACCCCTGACCACCATTTCCAATTTAAAAGGAATACATTTTTTACCTATGGCAACATGGGGTGCAGGCGTTGCCAGCAGCCAGTTCGGACAAATATCGGCTGTTGCTTCCAGCATGCGTGCGGCGATCTGGTTCAATACCTGGCCTTTATAAGGTATGGTACGGGGAAGAATAACATCAAATGCGGAGATGCGGTCGCTGGCGATCATAACCAGCAGGTCATTGCCAATGGTATATACATCACGTACTTTGCCTTTGTAAAAAGCGGTTTGTTGCGGAAACGAAAATTTGTCCATACGCGAAATTAAACGACCTGTTCCATATGTCCAACCCGGAGGCGCATTTACCTTCGCTGAGAGAAGCGTTCAAATTTTCGCATTTCTAAAATAAGCATATAGAAGCAGGCACAGACCCCTCCTTGGGTCGGGGTGACAAGCAGAAGTATGATGGCCGGGCTGTAGAAAAATGCGTAGCAATGTAATGCTGTTGAGCTATTTCCTTGGATCAGAGTTGCACTGTAGCTTGTCATTCCACTTTGGAGGAATCTACCTGAACACCTTATAAAGATGGCCAAAGGTTTTAACAGGCAGCCCAAAATACCTGACCATACAATGATAAATTATGCGAAAATCTGAAATCCGCCCAACCTGGGAAGCTTAGTTATCGTGTGCTGTACCTGGTTATTGTTTTGCCAGTTGTGCCTTCATGCCGTCTATGTCAACAACTTCCCATTCTTCTGTTATTTTGTTGTTTGCAAGCCGGAAGAAGAACATTTGTTTAAAGCGCACTTTCTTTTGGCCAGCAGGCAAGCCAAACATCTCACTTTTCGCCGTACCTGTAACCGTTGAATTAACCGCAATCATATCCCCTTCGCCAACGGCATTGTCAATTGTATAACGAATATCGGGTATGGCCCTGTAAAGGAACCTCAACATAGCCATATGAGCACTGTCCTCGCTGCTGCGAATGTCTGTTCCGTTCATCTGGTGCCAAATGTAATTCTCAGAAAAGAACTCGCCCATACGGCTCAGTTTTTGGGTATTGATAACTTCGTTAAAATACCTGGTGATTGTTTCTTTGTTGGTGTTTGAAGAAGAGGTATGCTGTCCAAAAGAAGAGGAATGCCAAAAGAAAATCAGGATAACAATGATACCCAAAAAAAACGGGCGATCCTTTATTGTCATAAAAAATGCTTTTCAGTTGTTGCTGGTTGCGCGCGTTCCGGTATTGTATACAACAGCGCTTTCATTGTTCGTTCTGCAAGCATAACGAAAATTTAGTTATTGTACGCGATTGCGCAAGCCATACTATCTAAAATCATAAGAAGGTGTATGTAACTTAATTGTTTAGCTTCTGCTCAATTCATTCTTTTCCATTCGTAACATCCATGAAAAAACATAACGGCGTAAATTATTGATAATTCAAAATATTTAAAAGGCAGCTAAGAATATTACTTCTGCATTAAAAAGAATGATCTTTATTTTGCTTTTTTATCGGTTTGACCTTCTGGTTTTTCAGCATTGCCATTATCCTGTTTATTGCTACTAAAAAGATTTATTCCTATTCCAATACCGAACCATCTATTTCCATTATAAACCCAACTTTTTTCAACGTCACTAATTTTATTGACTATATCCCATCCAATCCCAGCGGTTATGTTTACACTTTTAAATCCAAATAATATACTGAAAGATGGCGTAAATGCAGGTCTTTCAGTTTTATCAGCCACAAAATCATTAGTAGAAAATTTATCCAATTCTACTTTTGTTAATGATATCCCCGGCACGGCACCAATTGAGAAATTTTTGTATAACTTTTTTGTAATGGAAATTGTCGCACCAAGGGACACGTTGTTAGTGTATAAAGAGGGATTAGTACGGAATCTAAATGGCGTTGTAAGTGTGCCGAAGTTTATATCCCAAGATGGTATATATACATATTCAACGCAACTACGGTCAAAGGTATTTTTAAGTAGCAAAAATACAACCTTCCTGTTTTAGTCGCACCGCTATATGTATAATTATACAATTGTTTATTAGCTTGACTGAGCCATTCTTTAAAAGCAATTACAACATCGCCATTAGCGGTTACATGCACTACTTCAAATCTGGCTCCTGCTGGTACAGTTACGTTTGCACCTCCTGTCGTTGTACCTAAACCATCACTGGGAGCAACTGACTCAATATAATTGAATACATAAGTAGTCCCAGGTTTAGGGTCAAGTGCTAATGATTGATAACTGACAATGAAAAAAAATGCTATAAAAAAAAGTGATTGTTTCATAAAAAAAGATTTTAGTTTAGTATAGATATTAATAATTAAAAAATGCATATTAATCTGACTTTTACTGGTAGCGATTTTTCTAAAGCGCATAGAAACAATTGCGTACAATACTTTGATTAGCGCAATATTTCATAGATCAATAATGATTTCTAAACACTTACACACAAATTCTTTTTTGTCTCCGGTTTCTTATCATACCATTCCCTGGACAAACAATTTCCACCATGGTATTCACATCGAATTCCACAGCATCGTTGCACAGATCGTGTGACAGCGTTTAATTTAAAGGCAGGCTTCCGGAAGTGGATAATAATAAGTACAGGGTTTTCACAATACGGGAAAACGAAGAGCAGTGATCATTGTTCAAACCGGTAATGCAAGGGGCAGCAGATTGTGAAAGAAGGAAAAGTGTGCGGAGCGCACGGGAAGTTTAACAGGACACATTGAAAATCCAAATAAATGTATTCTTTCTTTTTTTAAAAGTGAAACGTTTCCGGAAATTTATTTTTGTTCGTGCAGCATTGCTCTCCATATGTCCAACTCAGTGCAGCTAAATCGTTGTGGGAATGCCTGATTTGCGAACATTAAACTACGGGAAGATTTTATATATATCTTTTCGGAGAGGAATTTAAATTCATTGTCGTTTTTGGGAGTAATAACCAATGCTTTCATAAAACAAATATACTAAAAATGGCAAACGTCACATTGCATTTGCAAAACCAAGCGCGACAAGTTTAATTTCGGCATTAACGATATCGTATCACATATTATGGTCTGAACTTTTATTTTAGCCTTTATTACTTTCAACATAATATTTTATAAGCATTTGTACCCCGCCCGGATAAAATAAAATGTTCCCCATTGTCAGTTTCACTCTGTGGTACCGGCATCTTTACCGGACTCTTTATTTTTAAATTTTTTGTAGAAGAAATAAATCATACCCAGCAGCACAATATAGCAGCCGTAATTGAACAGGTCGTGGTGGTCCAATGTTCGCCCGTGTTTCCAGCCCTGCTTCCATTCTTTCCAGTTGTTTTCAAGTGCGATCATCAGCAGGGCGGTACGGCAGCAGTTGAGAAACCAGATCGCTAAAAATCCCCCAATGCCCCATTTGATCTTTTTCTTCCAGCCCATGCTGTTGGCAAGCACAAAAGCAGCCCAGAAGCTGAATATGCCGAGCCCCACGCACTGCCAGTTCATAAAAAGGCTGTGCCCGCCGGGAACTACAAGATACCTGGTGTTAACAACATGGGTATCCAATCCAACCGCCTGTGTCATGAGGTTGGCGGTGTGCATGATGCTTCCGGTGATCCAATTGATATAATTGAAGTGTTCAACGAACCATGCATTGTATGATTTACCGGGTAGGGTAAGATCAACAAAGAACATATTGGTGTAATAGAACAATGCAAACAGCGCAATGAACTTCAAAAGAAATGAGAGGTCAAAATAGCGGTTTATTTCCTTACTTACGGATCTGATGAAAACTAACATTGTGTTCAGTAGTTTCAATGAATGATAGGGTATACACTATAATAGCCAGTTACTTTGAAGCATATATCAGGAAACAACGCTTCAAAGTAACCGGCATTGATATTTAGAATAACGCTATAGCTTATTCAACCTGTTTTAAATCATCCTGTGCTTTCGGTTCTTTTTTTCTTTTGTCGTATGCTTTCTTTGCGCCATAGGCAACCCCGGCGGCGATCAGCAGGCTTAATCCCCCGTCAATGGGTATTTCATCAGGATCTCCTCCCGGATCAGGCAATTGGGCCAATACCGAAGGCACATACAACAAAAGGGATACAACAGTTAAAACGGCAGTTGTCAAAAGGGGTTTTAGTTTCATAATAAACGTTTTATAAAATTTAAAAAGTGGTTACAGGTTTACTTGTTCAAAAGTTTAATAATGGTACGCGAATCTTTTCCGGTTATCCTTAACTGATATATGCCGGCAGGTAATCTTCTTTCTATGTCAAGCTTCTGGTTCAGGCTGCCACCTGCGTGCTGGATATTCCTGCGCAATACAACCTGTCCTGCGCTGTTCACCAGCTCAACCCTGTACATTCCGGCTGCTGAATTTTCAAACTGCAGGTTTACATTTCCGTTGATGACGGGGTTGGGATATGCTTTGATCAGTGATTTACCCAATATACCGGCATTGGCAACTGACTTCCTGGTTAACAGCACCACTTTAAACCTGTCGCAGCTTGCGGAAGCCGGATCGGAATTAACCTGGAAGTATACCTGCGATATTTCATCTGTGTTTATCGCTGTGGAAGTATGCAGGTAGTTATCTTCAATGGTAGCCGAAACCACATCTGTAAGGTCAATTGGATTGAACTCCAGGATATAGCTTCTTTCCGTTGTATTGGAAAGGTTGAGATAAAGCGTATCGCCGTTCTCACTTATCGGCGACCTTCTGTCTACCATCAGCGGTTGCCCCTGCCTTATGATGGCTAAGTTTTCCAGCACATTGGGCATCTTAATGGCGTCCATATCATCTATGGCATCGGAGAAGTTGCGGCTGTAAGAAGTGAATGCTTCATCTAAGATATTTGTTCCGGCATCATTGATGGTTTGCAGGTTGATCCTCAGCCCCTGTGCATTCTTTGCCGGGGCAAATACCAACCCATTGCCCATGGCTGACTGCTGACCGCCTTCAGCCGATTGCCTGAACACATTCTGGGCAGGTGTTGCCGACTTGTCGGATTCTTTGATCACAATGTTTCCGGCTGCACCGGTAGATTCTACTAAGAAACCCTGACCGCTCTGTATATACTGACTTTCAGGGCTAACCGAAGCCGGCGTTACATCATAGCCTGTGCCATTGTAGCTGATATTTACATAAGCGCCTACGCCATAAGTGCCACCCATTTTTGGATCCCATACATAGAAGCTGTTCTTCACATTGGTTCTGGTAATAGTTGCAAAATTGATGGGCGAAGCAAACGGGTTGGCTACCGCTGTAAAGCCTGAAGCTGCTACCGATATGGTTTGGTTACCGGTCAGCAATGGCCCGGTTGCTCTTAGTGTTGTATTATTGGCAGGCACCGTATTGTCCCTCATCACCAGACTTCTGTCGCCTCTTACAAACAACATATAAGGCTTATTGGCAACTATTGCTGTTTTTGTATTGGTTACGGCTTGCAACGCACCTGCAGATGTAAAGCTTTTCAGGGATGATGTGCTCTGGCCAAGTATGTTCTGGTCAAAACCATTGGCTACTGTACCTACTGTTACGTAAGTACCATATCCCGGTGCAGGATTAGGATTGGGTGATGCTGTGGTAACACCCTCTTGCCATGCCTGGTTAATCGTTTGATTACCGCCTACAGGAGCGTTCATGAGCCTCCATGCCCTGCGTGCCGGTATATAGCGTTCTACAGTAACGTTACCGCTTATGCTTCCGCCAACCGGAGCCACACGGGCAGTATTGGTTGCATTGCTCTTCAGCGTTAATTTGTTACCGGTATTTAATGCACCTTTTACAACATTGAGCACATCATAAATACTCAATGGAGTTCCAATTGTTGCGGAAGCGCCTGTTCCGGTACGGTTCAGCGTGAATGTTTTTAAGCTGCTGCCGGCGCCTGCTGTAAAGTTCAGGTTACCCGGGCTGCCGCCATTGGCGCCGATGATAGAAAGGTTTGATGTGGTGGAGCCGGTTAGTGTACCCGCACCTGTTAGGGTAGTAATGGATAAAGTATACCCGTTGATCTTTAGCTGGCTGCCCGATGGATTATTGAGCGTGCCATAAACCGTCCAGTTGCCGGTCATGGTATAGGAGCCTGCGCGATTGGCCAGGTTAAATATCTTACCATCGCCGAAGTCGGTTGGGTTGGCGCCGCTGCCATCAAGTTCTACACCCCAGGTAAGTACGTTATGCAAATTGCCCGCCGCTTTGGAATAATAGATGTTGCTTGCGGTTTTCGTCCATGTAAATTTAGCCGGCGCGGTGATGGTGCCTACAGATGCCACAATATTATCATCGCCAGCGTTGGCGCCCGTATAGCAGAATTTGGCTATACCGCTGGCATTGGTGTTGGCAAAGCCGGTGCTGCCCGGGTTAGCGCCGGTGATCGTGAAGTCTACACGAACGCCTACCAGCGGATTGTTGAACTGGTCCCTTACCAACGCTTCCAAACAATGTTCTGTGCCCACAGCGCCGGTACCGGTTAACGGGGTAACACTTAAATTGGTTACGCTGGCCACAGGTGCCAGCGACTGTCCACCGGGATATCCGTAAGAATCATAGCTGTCGTATCCGTAAACAAAAATGCCGAATGGAAGATTGGAACCATTAATGGTATGCGACCCAAGCGAAATGTTTAACTGCGCTCCGCTGAATCCGGTAGATCCTATAGCCGAGAAAGATGCCGCAGGAATAACTACGCCATCTAACTTAAGCGTTCCCACCGCTGCTACGGGAGCCACTACATTCACATAATTTCCGCTGAAGCCCGATGCGGGAGTAGAAAAAGTATAGTTCCCGAGAAATTGTTCATAGGGGGTTATCAGCATCATAAAAGGATCGGATGTAACATTGTCGAAGCTGCTGCTGTTGGAATACTGTGCAACCAAAATGGGATTGTTGGATTTGATCTGGGATGCCGTAGTAAGTATGGTTTCAAACAACTGTCCTTTATTTAAGTTGGCAACGACAGCGCCATTTACTTCAACGGTAGTGCCATTGGCCGATGCCAGGAAACGGAAAGTATCTCCCTTAGTACGTGTTTTTAAAGGAACAGAAATAAAATTTTTGCCCCAGGCGGTAGTAGGAGGGAGTTGTTCTATGATATGGTCACAGGCTACGTACCCCATGGGAATATTAGCACACTGCATACCACCAAAAACGGCAATCGGTTTGTTGGAGGTGATCAATGATCCCGAAAGATCCTGCGGCGCAAGATCTGTATTGCGTAAAAGATAGGTTTGCCCCTGGTTAAGTACAATATTATACGGAACGCCTGCGGGTCTTCCACTGGTGGTAACCGTGGGCGTAATGGTAACCGTAGTTGCATTTTGTGCAGCCACAATGCCAAATTGTGTACTGTTAACAATGTTGGTGTTTTTATATCCCAGGTTGATATAAGAAGTACCCAAAATATCGGTTGGCAGCGCCAGATATGCATCAGTTGTAGCCTGGTACCTGTTCAACCCGTATACCGTAACTTCCTTGCCCGCAACAATATGAATGCCCTTGTTTTCTATCCCGTCCGAGACATTGAGTTCAAGTGTGCCCGTGGGCAATGTAACGGTGGTTACCATACCCGGTGTAACGGTAAAGTTGGCACTAAAGCCTGTTCCCGGAGCCGAAACGGTGCCCGTTGTGCTTTCATCTCCGCTGATAAAAAAAGAGAGCGCCCCGGGGCTGTAGTTTCCCGGAAAGGCAAGCCAGAAATCCGTACCCTTACTGTCGGGCGCCTGGGCATTGGCAGCGATGAAAAAAGTGCTTAAGAAGAGGGAAAGCCAAAATGGCAAAAAGACTTTTTTCAAAGATGGCAGGAAGTGAAATTGTTTCATACATGTTGGGATTGTTGGTTATGAAATTTTTAGTTGGCATTAGTCACGGTAACATCTTTATAACTGAATTTAGAAATTACTGCTATATAGGTTGGGACTGCTTTTGGAGCAAGAACAACCAGTTCTTTATGAGCCGGGTTCACACAATCTGCTTCAAAAGTTTCGCCCGGCTGGATGATCATTTTTTTCCTGCCTCCGTTTCCTTCGGCATCTTTTTCTACCTGGGTTTCAAAAGTTTCCTTCCAGGATACATTAACCGGGTATTTGTTCGTATTGTTCAATTTGAGAAATACAGCATCGTTGCTTTGGCATGCAGACAGGGCATAGAAAAATTCCACGCCATTAACCGTTTTATCCAATTGCCAGTTCAGGTTTTGTTCCCGTAACCAAAGGGGGGCATTGTGTGATGCATATATACCGGGAGGAAAGAATAGAAAAGCGACGATCAATAGCGCTTTAGCCCGGACAAACTTCCGGCTGCAACACCCGGAAGTGGATATAAGAGCTGCATTCCCCGAAAAACTTTTCATAGAGAATTTATTAGATGGATAATAGAGAACGTCTGAAAATCCCTCACTTCAATCTTAAGCCCCACATGGTTTCAAAATATATCGGATCAGTTTTGTAAAGTTTGCCGTATAAATATTTCCTGCAAACTGGTTAGACATTGCATATTGGAGGATGGAGTAAGGTTGGAGGATAAGCTTGATTTGCACAGATATACAATGCCGGAAAACGATTAAAAAAAGCCTGGAGATAAGATTTTAATAATTGGATTTTAAGTATGGGTACCATACTTGTGGAGCAGTGTAAGCAAAATTAAAGTGGGCACAGGTTTAAACCGGTGTTAAACATAGAAAAGTTTTTTAACAAAAAGAAATTTTCACGAAACTAAATTTAATTAAATAATGCTGCTTATTTTTTAATGATATCAATTGGTCGTGTCACTTGTTACCCTATTGGACCCGGATAATGCGGAACCCTTTAGATATATCCACCATAAAGCCGATATGTAAAAGTGGGACTTAAATTTTTATACTAAACTAACAATCGTTAATTTGCCGGCAACATCTTTAACCCAATTTGCTTGTTATGAAAAAAACATACCGCTACTCCACAGCCTTATTGTTATTATTCTTTTCCCTTCATTCCTATTCGCAGAACAATTCCCTGTCGGGCTCCGTTAAAAACACTGCCAGCAAGGAGTTTGTAAGCGCCGTTTCCGTGATTATTAAGGGCACTACGGAAGGCACTTTCACCGATTCGCGTGGTAATTTTAAATTAACCACCGGCAAACCGCTGCCACAGACCCTTATTTTTTCTTCCATTGGCTTCGAAACAATGGAGCTGGAAGTTACCGGAACGGATCCTGTTGAAGTGGAACTTACGCCTTCTTCTGTATTGGGAGAAGAGATAGTGGTTGCCGCTACCCGAACAGCTACAAAAGCTATGGAATCGCCCGTAACCATTGAAAGAGTAAGCGCGGCTAATATCCGCAATACGCCTGCCACCAGCTATTACGATATGGTAGCGCAGCTTAAGGGCGTTGACGTTACCACCTCATCCCTCACCTTTAAAACACCCAGTACCCGCGGATTTAATTTCTCCGGTAATACCCGTCTTAACCAGTTGGTGGATGGGATGGATAACCAGGCGCCGGGACTTAATTTTCCCGTAGGGAATTTTACCGGGCTTACTGAACTGGATGTTGATAATATGGAATTGTTGCCGGGAGCTTCATCGGCATTATACGGATCAGGAGGCGTAAACGGAACATTGCTGATCAATAGCAAAGATCCCTTTAAATACCAGGGGTTAAGCTTCCAGATCAAAACAGGTATGAATCATGCAGACAAGCGGCAGCGCAGCGACCCCGGCTGGTATAACGACTGGTCGGCACGCTGGGCTAAAGCCTTTAATAATAAATTCGCCTTTAAAGTGGGCTTTCAGTTGGTGCAGGCCAAAGACTGGAT
>CAYVEI010000133.1:0-13754 GCA_964450515.1 uncultured Terrimonas sp.
AAAAAGCAGAGCAGCTTTCGCAAAATTGTACAACAATATGCAATAGCAAAAATACCTGCAGGGGGTCTTATGAGTGCATTAGCTTATCTGGATGCTTATACCAGCGAGCAAATGCCTACCAATTTAATACAGGCACAACGGGATTATTTTGGGGCGCATACTTATCAACGTATAGATAAAGAAGGAAGCTTTCACACCGAGTGGTAGTTTTCTTTAGTTAAACTTTATTTCAAAGCAACCTATTATTTTATGTCAAATAAAAACCTGTCTCCTACCATTGTTTTTATTTTTGGGGGAAGCGGTGACCTTACAAAAAGAAAACTTATCCCTGCATTATACAACCTGCACCTCAATAATCAACTGCCGGAAAAATGTGCTATCGTAGGTATTGGCCGTACCACTGTTACAGATGAGGAATACAGGGAGAAGCTACTGGATGGTGTAAAAGAATTCTCGCGTCGTAAAGAAGAAATTGATTCACATTGGAACTCTTTTGCCCAAACAGTTTTTTATCAATCGAGAGACCTCTCTACCGATGAAGCGTATCGCGGCATTTTTGATTGGATCCAACAAAAGGGCACAGAGTGGGGCGAAACCCCCACTGTAGTTTTTTACTTATCGGTTACGCCGCAGCTGGCTCCTCCTATTGCAATGAAGCTCGCGCAATATAAGATATGTGACGACGAGCATCGCACCAGAATCGTTTTCGAAAAACCATTTGGCTACGATCTTAAAAGTGCGCACGAGCTGAATGTTTTGCTCACTGGCTTATTTAAAGAAGAGCAGATATACCGAATTGATCATTATCTGGGCAAAGAAACCGTGCAAAATATTCTCGCCTTTCGCTTTGCTAACGAAATGTTTGAGCCCATCTGGAACAATAACTTTATTGATCATATACAGATAACTGCCGCTGAGACTGTAGGGGTGGAAGACAGAGGAGGCTATTACGAACAGGCAGGCGCCCTAAGGGATATGGTACAAAACCATGTTTTACAGTTATTGTGTATGGTGGCTATGGAGCCGCCTACTTCCTTTGACTCCAATGAGATTAGAAATAAAAAAGTAGATGTATTAAAAGCTATTCGAAAGATTGATGTAGACGAGGTACATGAAAATGCTGTACGTGGCCAGTACGCAGGTGGCTGGCTAAAAGGCAAAGAAGTGATTGGCTACCGTAATGAAAAAAATGTTTCCCCCGATTCGGCTGTTGAAACATTTGTAGCAGCGCGTTTTTTTGTTGACAACTGGCGCTGGAAAGATGTTCCTTTCTATATACGTACAGGAAAATACATGCACGAAAAAACAACTTCTATTACTATTCAGTTTAAAGAAGCTCCCCATTATTCCTTTCCGCCGGAAGCGGCAGAAACCTGGCGATCCAATCGTCTTACGTTTAGCATACAGCCTCAAATGGATATTCGCATTCGGTTTCAGGCAAAGCGACCCGGCACAGAAATGATATTGAACCCGGTGGATATGGTTTTTAGTTATGCTG
Source organism: uncultured Terrimonas sp. (assembly GCA_964450515.1). GTDB lineage: Bacteria > Bacteroidota > Bacteroidia > Chitinophagales > Chitinophagaceae > Agriterribacter. The sequence continues at coordinate 1,499 of CAYVEI010000133.1, forward strand.
ATACTTTTGATGAGCAGGAGCCAGAAGCTTATGAAACTTTATTGGAAGATGTAATAGAAGGCAACCAAACACTTTTTATGAGAGGCGACCAGGTAGAAGTAGCCTGGCAGGTAATTATGCCTTTATTAGAAGCCTGGCAAAAACGATCCCCTGTAGATTTTCCCAATTATAGTCCGGATGGATGGGGACCCGAAGATGCTGAAGCACTTATCGCAAGAGATGGACGCTTCTGGGCCAATCAGGCTATAAAATCAAAAAAATAAAGCAACGCTAGTATGCAACAGTATATATCCGCCAATAGTGAAGAAATAAGCAAACAGGTCGCTGAATGGATGATAGCATTAATCAATGATCGGTTAAAAGAAAGTGATCGCTTTACCATTGCCTTGTCGGGAGGTAGTACGCCTAAAAAATTGTTCAAACTTTTGGCTACGCCGGAATATGCTAAACAGATAGACTGGTCACGTCTTCATTTTTTTTGGGGAGATGAACGTTTTGTTTCTTTTAGCGACGATAGAAACAACGCTAAAATGGCGTATGATGAATTATTACAGCACGTACCTATTAAAGGAGAGCAGGTACATGTAATGCCAACAAATATTGATCCTAGCGAAGCCGCATTACGCTACCAGCGTGTTTTAAACGCCTACTTTGAAGAAGGAAAAGAAAGTTTTGACTTAGTATTATTAGGCTTGGGAGACAACGCACATACCTTATCTCTTTTTCCCGGCTATCCGGCCGTTATTTTTGAAGAAAAAAAATGGGTCGTTTCTTTTTTTCTTCAAGAACAGGATATGTATAGAATTACACTTACCGCTCCTATTGTAAATCTGGCTCGTAACGTAGCCTTCCTTGTTAGCGGAGAAGATAAAGCTATCGCTGTACAGCAGATTTTGCAAAAAGACTTTGATCCTATTCGCTATCCCGCTCAGGTAATAAAAAATGCAAACCTATTTTGGTTTTTAGACAAGCCTGCTGCATCGCTTATTCATTAAGTAAGAGTTGTTTCTCCTACATAATCCTTACGCTAAGACTCTGCAGTTTCAAAAAACCCCTCATCGATTTTTCGTAATAATACTAATCGAGGAGTCCTGCTTTTACTCTTTTTTAGTATAAACCATTAAAACGAATACCACTAAGAAAACGTTTGCGTTATCTTGTTGTCCAATTGTAAACAACAATTAAACCTTTATCCTAAAGAAATTAAATTATGTTACTTTTAAAGCTATTGGGGTTAGTTGCTACCGGTACTCTACTCGTACCAGTAATCCTTTTGGTTGTTTTCAAGCTAAGTAGATACAAACAGTTTACAGCGCTTTTTTGTTATTTCTTTATTGCATTTTGTTACAACTTTTTTTCGCAAAACTTTATACCGGTAAGCGAAAATTTTCTCACCTACTTTGGCCTATTCAACAATTACCTGGATCCTCCATTAATGATGCTTTTCCTTACTTACTTTATTTCACCAAAGTATAGAAAGCAATCCTTTATTGGCATCGGCATATTTGTTGTTTTTGAAATTGTTACTATTTCTATATACGGATTAACGACCAAGTCTAATAATATTATCTTGGGGCCTGCGGTTATTCTGATATTGGCTGTGGCCTCTTATCTTTTTGCTTACCAGGTAAAAGAAACCGTTTCTACAGGAAAACGAGTAGGTCGTTTATTGATGCTAAGTACCATTATCTTCTGGTATGTAGGAGCAGGATCACTATATCTCTTTTACTACTTGCTGGATATGATCAATATTACAGACGCAATACTCATGAATAACTTATTAATCATTCTCTTTTCTATAGTTTTCTGTATCGGCGTTTTCAAAGAAAATATAAATATTCAGCAGCAAAAAGAAATAGAACAAACGGCCAAAGAGTTAAAAGCTTTATATGGAGAAGAAGGAGAGGAAAGCACGATACAACAAAGTGCTATTGTGCTTGACATGCTTCCCTTTCCTGAAAGAGATCATCGTAATCAAAAAGTATAACGTCCTTTATCAAGCATATAATCAGCGATTGTTCTACGAGCTGCTTTTGCGTTAAAAGGTTCTGCTTTGGTAAATCTTTTTAATCCCATCAGTATCATTCGCTGCTCATCCCCTTCTGCAAAGGCATTAATGGCGTCTTTACCTGATTTATTGATTTTATCTGCGGCATCATACAAGTATGTGTGCATAATTGCCTGGTAAATGCTTGCGGCGGCCTCACCTTTTTCGGCTGTTATTTTCATCACCCGAAGCAAAACGCTTTCTGCGTTGAAAATTTCTATTGCCATATCTGCGAGGTTCATCAGGACTTCCTGCTCGCTTTCGATTTTCATCATCAGCTTTTGAACAGCCGCTCCCGATGCCATCAACAATGCCTTTTTAAGATTGGCAATTAATTTGAGTTCACGGGAAAAAGGAGCATCGTCCACATCGCCAAAATCAGGAATACTCATTAGTTCTTTTTGCACAGCCATTGCCGGATTCATCAGATCTAACCGACCACCCATCGCTCTCTTCAATGTCATATCCAGCGTGAGCAAACGATTTATTTCATTGGTTCCTTCGTAAATACGATTGATACGACTATCCCTATAAGCTCTTGAAATATTATATTCTGCGCTAAATCCGTTGCCACCATGTATTTGTACACCTTCATCTACTACATAATCCAACACCTCACTGCCATATACTTTCAACATGGCACATTCTATCGCATACTCTTCCGCCGCACCCAGCAAGGCATCATTAAATGATTTGCCGGAAGCCATTAGTTCTTTTTCTTTTTCATCAATCCAGCCGGCTGTACGATACAAGGCAGATTCCGCTACAAAAACTTTAATCGCCATTTCTGCCAGCTTATGCTTAATGGCACCAAAGTTGGCTATCGGTTGTTTGAACTGTTCTCTTGTTTTTGCATAGGTAATAGCATCGTTAAGTGAACGGCGAGAACCGCCAACGGCTGCAGCACACAACTTCAGCCTTCCTATATTGAGAATATTAAAGGCAATGCGATGTCCTTTTCCTATTTCTCCCAATACATTTTCCACTGGTACTTTTGCATCCTGGAAATAAAGCTGGACGGTAGAAGACCCTTTGATACCCATTTTATGCTCTTCCGGGCCTTGCGTAAATCCTTCAGTACCTCTCTCTACAATAAAGCCGGTAAACTTATCGCCATCTACTTTGGCAAATACGGTGTACACATCTGCAAAACCGCCATTGGTAATCCAACATTTTTGGCCATTCAGTAAATAATATTTGCCATCATCGCTCAACTTGGCTGTTGTTTTTGCTCCCAGTGCATCGCTACCACTATTAGGTTCTGTTAAACCATAAGCACCCGCCCACTCGCCGGTAATCAACTTGGGAATATATTTTTGCTTCTGCTCTTCTGTACCAAAATATAAGATGGGAAGTGTGCCGATACCCGTGTGAGCAGCAACCGCAACAGAAAAAGAGTGGCCGGCACCCATGTACTCATTAATAAGCGTGGCTGTAATAAAATCTTTTCCGAGACCACCATAGGCTTCCGGAAAAGAAGTTGCCAGCAAACCCTGCTCACCTGCTTTTAAGAGTAACGATTTCATCAGCCCTTCTTCCATATTATCAATCCTATCCAACGCTGTGAAAACTTCTGTATCTAAAAACTGTGTACACATTTCAATGATCATCTTCTGTTCTTCAGAAAATAATTCAGGGCTAAAAACATCTGCGGGTAAGGATTCTTTGATTAACCACTCTCCGCCTTTTAATACTGTTTTGGAAGTTGTTGTGGCACTCATATTGCAAGTTTAAATTGTTTAAAAAAGTTGTATTCCCGTATAGTCATTTGCGAGAATTGATTTTATTTTAAATTATCATATACAATCTGCAAAACTTCCTTACAAATCTCAATGCGATCTGCAGGTACTGATTGCAGTGCGTCGTTAAGCGTTTCGTCTGCAATTTTCATTGTTTCTTCCTCTAATTTTTGTGCCTGCTTTGTCAGATAAATAAGATTGATACGCCTGTCATGATCAGAAGGTACCCTTTTCACCAGGTTAAGTTTTTCCATATTATCTACCAGCCGGGTGATGCTGGGCTTGTCTCTGAAAGTAGCATTGCATAATTGCTGCTGGCTACGCCCGTCCTCTTTCCATAAATGATACAACACGCTCCACTGCTCTATGGTAATATTTAAACCAGCTGTATTAAAACGCTTTTGCAGCCGACGGGCAATTGCTGTAGACGCTTTACCGGTGATAAAACTATAAAGCTCTCCTTTTTTAAAATGGTTGTTTGGCATATAGTTGTTTGTGCAACTATCCAAAAATAATATTATTTTCGGATGTTTGTACGCCTGCGGCGAAAAAAATATATCATGCAGCGACATTCGCTTTTCTATAAGAGTTCCACTATCAGTTATATCCGTTTTGGAAATGGCAATCAATTAGTTATTTGTTTTCATGGGTTTGGAGAATCCGCAGAAAGCTTTGCCCTTGAAGCAATAGATCGCAGCAGTTTTACTTTTATCGCCATCGATTTACCTTTTCATGGGCATACCAATTGGCAGGAACCAGACGGGCTTACTCCTACCGATTTACACACACTACTTACAACAATACTCGCTACTGAAAAATTGAGAACTAACTCTTTTTATCTACTGGGATATAGTCTTGGAGCAAGAGTAGCATTGCATTTGTATCAACAATTATATACTTCAGTAAGCAGACTTATTTTATTGGCACCCGATGGATTAAAAGTAAATGGCTGGTATTGGCTCGCTACGCAAACCTTACTGGGTAAAAAATTATTTTCCTTTACGATGAAACATCCGGGATGGTTTTTTAAACTATTGCAGGTGCTCAACAAAATAGGAGTTGTCAACAGTAGTATTTTCAAGTTTGTCAACTACTATATTAGTGACGCTACCGTGCGAGAGCAATTATACCAGCGATGGATTTGCCTGAGAAAATTTAAGCCTTCTATTCCTACGATAAAAAAACACATACAGCAACAGGAAACACCTGTGCGACTCTTGTATGGAAAATATGATCGCATCATTGTACCAGCAAGAGGTGAAAAATTTAGAAAAGGAATTGAAGCCTATTGCAGCCTTACGATTATTACTGCAGGCCATCAATTGCTGGGTGCAAAATATACCGCAGAGATAAACAAGTTGCTGAATGATTCAGGCGATTGAGTAGTTTTGTGTTTTCATGCTTCTTTCACTACTTATAATCATTTTGTTTGCAGTATATGCTTTCCTGCTATTACTGTTTTGGCATAGCTGGGCAAAAACACCCGTTTATACTTTATCATCTGTCGCCGCTCCCACTACAACTATTTCCGTTATTATTCCGGCACGCAACGAAGCCAACAAAATCGGCAGGTTATTATCCGCATTGCAACAACAATCCTATCCAAAGCATTTATATGAAGTAATTGTCGTGGATGATCACTCTACCGATAACACGGCTTCAATTGTTCGGGAAAATGCTTTTGCAAAACTTCTGCAGCTAAAAGAAGATGCTATCAATTCTTATAAAAAGAAAGCTATTGAAAAAGGTATTGCAGCCGCTACAGGGAAGTTGATTGTAACAACAGATGCAGATTGTACACCAGGAAAAGAATGGCTTAGTACTGTTGTAGCGTTTAAAGAGGAAAGAAATGCTGTATTTATCGCAGCACCTGTTGTAATGGAAGGCGATAATTCGCTACTCGAGATATTTCAGGCAATGGACTTTATGATTTTACAAGCTATAACAGGCGCTGTGGTACACAAGAAAATGATGACGATGTGCAATGGCGCCAATCTTGCGTACGAACGCCATGCGTTTTATACAGTCAATGGTTATAACGGTATTGATCATATTGCCTCCGGCGATGATTTGTTGCTTATGCATAAGATTGCACAGCACTACCCAACTGATGTTTATTATCTTAAAGCGAAGGAGGCAATTATTACCACACAGCCGGAAAAAAACTGGAATGCTTTCTGGAATCAGCGAATCCGCTGGTCAAGTAAAGCCCGGTTTTATAAAGACAAAAGAATTACACTCGTTTTACTACTTGTTTACCTTTTCAACCTCTCCTTCCCGGTTTTATTCATTGCTGGATTTTTTAGTTCCTTCTATTGGCTAGTATTAGGCGGCTTACTGCTCGCTAAAGTCTTGGTGGAGATACCTCTTTTTATGGCAGCCGGAACCTTTTTCAACAAGTCCTTTATTGTAAAATGGTTTCCCTTTTTTCAACCCTTACATATTTTCTATACCCTTGTAGCCGGCTTACTCGGGAGCATAAAAAAATATAGCTGGAAGGGGAGAATAGTAAAGTAAGCCGCTATTCATTCTACTTTCTTTTTCCATAAAAACACTTTAAGTGTAACTTCCCCTTTTATGAGCGAATCCTCTTCTTTCTTACAAGCAGCCTGGAAAAGGTTAAAAAAAAACAAGGGTGCTGTCTTGGGTATTATTATTATTTGCCTGGCTCTCTTTGTTGCCATTTTCGCTTATTTCATTGCGCCCGACCCCTCTCCTTATGCTAACCGTATCATTCTGGAAACAGGCGGCAACAAGCCCGGCTTCACACAAGATTTTCTTTTGGTAAAAAAGGAAACGCCTCCTCCATCTACAAGTTTGTTTAAACAATTAATTGCCGGAAAGGAAGATGCCTTTTATTATGTTCCCATTACCAGCTATGCAACAAATAAGGATTCTATTGTTGTTGAAAAATTTATTGATGAGGGTATTACCGAGCGACAAGCCTATGTTTTATCAGCTGTTGCCGCTAAGCCTGTCGTAACAAAAACCTACTGGCTGGGTACAGATAAGTTTGGCCGGGATATTTTGAGTCGTTTAATTGTGGGCACTCGTATCAGCCTTAGTGTGGGATTAGTTACCGTGGTTATTTCATTATCCATCGGGCTGTTATTAGGATCGCTTGCGGGTTATTTCAGAGGACGTATGGATAGTATTATCATGTGGTTTATCAATATCATTTGGAGCATTCCTACTTTATTACTTGTTTTTGCCGTTACGATGGTATTAGGCAAAGGCTTTTGGCAGGTGTTTATTGCCATTGGCCTTACGTTATGGGTAAGCGTAGCCAGGCTGGTACGGGGGCAAGTGATGGCTCTTCGCGAATTAGAATACATTGAAGCCACCCGCGCCTTAGGCTATTCGCATTTTCGCACGATGGTGCGCCATATCTGGCCTAATATTATCGGGCCTGTTTTGGTGATTGCTGCCAGCAATTTTGCCTCGGCGATTGTGATTGAAGCCGGTTTAAGTTTTTTGGGGATTGGTGTACAACCACCACAACCCAGTTGGGGGTTAATGATAAAAGAGAATTATAATTTTATCATTACACAAAATCCGATACTCGCCTTAGCTCCCGGCATTGCTATTATGCTATTGGTATTAGCGTTTAATCTACTCGGCAATGGCCTGCGGGATGCCGTGAATGTAAGAGGTAAATTGTAGAACACCTGCGGCAACAGCAGTAGCATTATCTGATTATAGTATGCTGTTTCTATGAAATAGCCAATCCTATGTGCTTCTCTCGAGAATTTTTTTACGCATGAATCCTCACCGTTTTTTAACGGTAGTGATGAATAGCACTTGCATATATAAAAAATAATTTACATCTTTAGACAACGTACCTGCCCGGCCCACCTAAGCCAGCAGGTTTTTATTTTATACCCATTAAACCTTAGCCACCATGTTACCTATAACCATAAAGGATGATTAACCTTGTGTAATCGACTATACACGGATAGACAGAACTATACCAAATTATTATATAGTATTTTTTAAAGCACATACGTAAATACAAGCGCTAGACGATATTAATTGACACACTACGTAATTCAATGAAAAAAGTAATTGCATTTGCGGACGAGTTTGGAACAAACTCGTTTGACTTTAAAACTCAAAGTTCACATTTCATTATTGCAAGTGTTATTGTAAACCTTGACGAAAGTGAACTTGTTACTGAAAAACTTGAAGCGGTAAGAGTCAAGTATTTTCAGAAAGGAGAAATAAAATCAAATAAAGTTGGCGACAACCATAAACGGCGACAACTTATTTTAAACGCATTACAAGAAATTAATTTTTCAATTTATGCTGTGGTTGTTGACAAAGAAAAACTTTTTGGAGAAGGCTTTAAGTATAAACAATCATTTTACAAGTTTTTAAATGGAATACTTTATAAAGAACTGTATAGGACATTCCCACAATTAGAATTAAAAGTTGACGAACATGGCGGAAACGACTTCATGCTAAGTTTTAAAAAGTATGTTCAAACAAACCATATTAGAGACCTTTTTGAGGGTTCCGAATTTCACATTCAAAAAAGTCATAGTGAATTAGGCGTTCAACTAGCCGACTTTATCGCAGGAACATTAGGTTATATTTATGACAAGCATAAAAAATCATCTGAATCAAGTAAATTTTTAAAGTCGTTATCAAATAAGCTTATAAGCATAAATCACTTTCCAAAAAAATACCAGACGAGTGAGTTTTCAGAAAGTAATTTATATTCAGAACATGATGAAACCATCTCTGTCGTTAGTCTAAAAAGAATATTTGATTTCATTGACAAAACAAATGTTACTGACACAGAAAAAAGCGACCAGCTTAATTTCATGAAACTTCTTGTGCTATTTCATCAAGCAAACCATCATAAAAAATATACGACAGCAGACGAATTTATCAGGCATTTAAATGTAAACAGAGAGAAAAAATTACGTAAAGAACAATTTACTACTGTCGTTGGTTCACTCAGAGACAAAGGTATTTTGATCGCAAGCAGTCGTGACGGGTATAAAGTTCCAACAACAGCCCTTGAAGTTAAGAGATATGTTCAACACGGAAACAGTATTGTACTTCCATTATTAAGGAGAATTGAAGAGTGTAGAAAAGCAATTTTGTTGGCGACAAACAACTCCTATGACATCGTTAACGACAATGAATTTAAAAAGCTGAAAAAACTAATAGAAAACATCCGCTAACATTGGTATTGCCAATAGTGGGGCTGGACATTGGAAGAATCAGCAGCGGTAATTCTGCTGTACTCGCTTTGAGGCTCGACGAATAAAGACAAGCTATAGTTCTTAATATTTAACTTCATCAAAAAAGCCAGATGGCTGTACAGGCAGACGGAATTCTAATTCCCCACCATCGGCAATATCTGTTCGTTATGAGTCACTCATAGACGACATTATATCAAAATGAAATCAGTAAGAAAATGTCGATTAGAAGAGAACTGATATACATTGACGAAAAAGACGAAACCGATAGAATTGAAAAATATTCGTATAAAGGCGATAGATGTATTGTTGTTTTCAAAAACAGTAACAAAGAATTTTCTTATAGCAAAAACAGAGCAAGAGTTGTAAGGACAGCCGTAAGTGGCGACAAAGCATTTAACGTATTCAATTACTTAAAAGAAATTGCCGACACAGTTGGACTAAAAACTGAAGAGGGCAACAACATACTTGCAAGAAGTTACGAAAGTATTTCAGAAATTTCTGAAGACTGTGTTCTTTCAATTCTTTTGAATGGATCATTAACTCAACATAATATCAATTCTGTAAATTCTGATTTTTTTCCGTTTGGCTTTAACTTAAGTCAGAAGAATGCCGTCAATACAGCCTTTACCAATAATCTAAGCGTAATTGAAGGGCCTCCAGGAACAGGTAAAACACAAACCATATTAAATATCATTGCTAATGCTGTTATAAATGGACAGAGTGTTGCTGTGGTTTCAAGTAATAATTCTGCAACAAAAAATGTATATGAAAAACTTGAAAAGAATGGTATTGAATTTATAGCTGCACTACTCGGAAATTCTCAAAATAAAAAAGAGTTCATCGATTCGCAAAAGGAAATTCCAGATTTATCGAATTTCAACTTATCTGACGCTCAAAATACAGATATAAAAGAAAAAGCCGAAAACCTTGTTATTGATCTTTCCGAAAACCTAAATAAGAAAAATGAGTTGGCATCACTGAAAATACTGATTGAAAATATTAAAACAGAATTCGAACATTTCAAAAATACCTATAAAACTAAAAGAGAAAAAAGTGTAGCATTTCGGAAAGACATTACTGCTGAAAAAATACTTGAACTATGGCTTTCGCTTGAAGCATTTGGACAAAGGCGAAATAAAATAAACTTTTTCAGAAGATTTATATATCGATTGAAATACGGAATTAAGGATAAGTCATTTTACGCAAATTCACTTGAAGAAATGATTTTCATTTGTCAATTAAAGTATTATCCTATCAAAATTAATGAACTTGAAAAAAAGGCAGAAGTTTTAGAGCTTTCTCTTGTAAACTTTTCATTTGACAGCAAAATGAAAGCCTATAGTGAAATGTCAATGCTACTTCTCAAAGCAGAATTGAGTAAACGATACAATAATCAAAAGAGAGAACCCTATACTATTTCAGAGCTTCGGTGGAGATCAAACGAATTTATAAAAGATTATCCTGTCATTATGAGTACGACATACTCATTAAGACAAAGTCTTTCCGAAAAAATTTCTTATGATTATGTGATTATTGATGAGGCTTCGCAAGTTGATTTGGCAACTGGCGCACTTGCTTTGTCATGTGCCAAAAGAGCAGTAATAGTAGGTGATATCAAACAATTGCCAAATGTAGTAGACACAGATATGCAAATAAAAACGGATATGGTTTTTAATTCTTACAATTTAAAAAAACCTTACTCCTATTCAAATCACAGCTTGCTATCTTCCATTCTTGAATTACTTACAACTGTTCCAAAGACCCTTTTAAAAGAACATTATCGATGCCATCCAAAAATAATAGAATTTTGTAACAAAAAATTTTACGATAACCAACTTATTATACACACAGAATACAAGGACAAGCGCCAGCCACTTATTGTATATAAAACAGCACAAGGAAATCACGAAAGAGACCGAATGAACCAACGGCAAATAGATATCATACTGCATGAAATTATACCAAATGAAAAACTTGAAAATGTAGATTTAGGCATAGTTACGCCTTATCGTAACCAGACTACTGCATTACAAAAAACATTTTACGGAACTTCGATAAAAGCAGATACTGTAGACAAATTCCAAGGTAGGGAAAATGCAGTTATCATACTTTCAACTGTTGACAATGAGATATCTGATTTTACAGACAATCCTAATCGTCTAAATGTAGCTGTTTCTAGAGCTATAGAACAACTGATATTAGTTGTCAATGGAAATGAAAGCGAAACTGACAACAACATCTCTGATTTGATAAAATATATTGAGTATAATAACTTTTCTATAGTTCTAAGTGAGTTAAACTCAATTTTTGATTTGTTGTATAAAGGTTACGAAGAAGAACGAGCAAAAATTATTCGTAAATCAGGTAAAGTATCAGAGTTTGATAGTGAAAATTTAATGTTCGGCCTAATCAAACAAGTTTTAGCAGAAGAAAATTTTTTGAAATATGACGTTCTTACTCACTTCCCAATAAGACAACTCATTAAAGATTTTTCCAAGTTAGACGAGCAAGAAATAAAATATGTATCAAATCCGCTAACGCATTTAGACTTTTTGATTTACAACAAACTTGGAAAAACACCTGTTCTTGCAATAGAAGTTGATGGATTTGAATTTCACAAAGACGGAACAATGCAAGCAGAAAGAGATAAAAAGAAAGACCAAATTTTGAACAAATATAATTTCCCAATTATGCGTTTTAAGACAAATGAAAGCAACGAAAAAGAAAAATTAACGAACAAATTAAATGAAATACAAAACACAAAATTAAATTGCACGAATCGCTAACAAGATATTGCCAAAAGCGGGGCTGAAATCTAAAACTCAAAGATAGTATTCTATTTACCCATCATCGGCAATATCTGCTCGTTAATCGACACAATGCCGCACACGGTCAAGAATTAATAACAAAGGAGAACCATAATTTTAGCTACTCTGCCACCTGCACACTTCTACTAAAGCTTTCATCCAAAGAGATAAATGTTTCTGTACGCTCAATGCCTTTTATCTTTTGTAATTGATCATGCAATACATGGCGTAGCCCGGAAATATCTTTACAGATGATTTCTGCAAACATGCTATAATTGCCTGTTGTATAGTTGAGGCGCACTATCTCCGGTATTTTTTGCAGCTCTTTGGCTACAGAGTCGTACAAAGAACTTTCTTTTAAGTAAATACCGATAAAAGCAATCACATCATAGCCCAATATTTTCAGATCAACACTTAGCTTTGTACCCTTAACAATATTGGCTTCCTGTA
>CAYVEI010000134.1:0-13744 GCA_964450515.1 uncultured Terrimonas sp.
CCCGTTTCCATTTCGGTTTGTGTTGCGACCGGGTAGTGTCTATGCTTTGATGCACTTCACTTAATGATGCATCTGAATGATTGCTGCGGGTCATTATCTGCAAATTGTATGGGGTGTGGATCATTCCCTAACAGAATAATTCACCATATCTAATTAAAATTTTAGGCTAATCTAATAATAATTTTATTATTTTATAATAATTTTTAGCGTCACCTGTTTTTTTCTTGTATTCGGGCTGCATGCGCACCTGGTTATATTAACATTTTTCCCGTGCTGTATGCCGCTTGCCGTTTGCCGGTACGGGTTTTATGTGGTGAAAATGCTAAAAAGCCATATTTTACAGACTGAAACCCCGTAATATGCAAAAGTTTCTTACCATTTGTGTTGCTGCGCTTGTGTTACTGGCGTGTAAAAGCAAAAAGAAGGACCTTTCCGGGGAAGACCCGGTGGATATCAATGATTTTATCGGGTTCTTTCAGGAGCTACCCCTGCCTTATGCAATGGCCGATACCCAGATCAGCAGGAAGCTGCCCGATTCTTTGTTGATCAGCACTAAAATACTGAGTCAGTTTGTACCCGACACGGTATACAGTAAAGACTATGGGAAAAATACGCATCCTAAGTTTTATGCCTTAGGTAAAATAGAAGTGGAGCATAAAGAAACGTACCTCCTGGTAAAGGCTGCCACGCTTGCCAGGCAAATGGCTTATATTTTATGTTTTGATGAAGATAAAAACTTTAAGGCTGCGATGCCCCTGGTGCATAATAATCCGGACCGGCGTAAATCTATAACGGGCAGTATAGACAAGCGTTGGGTGGTTACTACCAGTGAAATGCACAAGGGTTCCGACGGACAGCAGTATTATAAGCTGAATGCCTATGTTTACAATACCGCGGGTGTATTTACGCTTATTAAGATAGAATCTAATGAGCCGGTTGTTCCCAAAGAAATATATAACCCTATAGACACTTTTTCCCGGAAGCATAAGCTCTCGGGCGATTACGTGCAGAACAAAAAGAATTTTGTTTCCATACGCGATGGAAGGGATGAAAAAAAGCTATTGTTTTTTGTGCATTTTGAAAGGAAAGACGATTGCTCCGGTGAGCTGAAAGGCGAAGCTGTGCTGGTAAAGCCTAATATAGCGCAGTACCGGCAGACCGGCGACCCCTGCGTGCTGCAACTGGCCTTTTCCGGGAACAGGGTAACCCTTAGCGAAGTGCAGGGCTGTGGCAATTACCGGGGGATAAAATGCATTTTTGAGGGATACTATACGAAAACAAAAGAGGCAGCGAAACCCAAAAAGAAAGTACAGGGTAAAAAATAAAAGGAATAGGATCACAAAATGGTGAAGGAAATGACAGAGGGATACCATAACCATATTTCCCGTAAAAAGAACGTGTATGCCGTAAGCAAATCTTTTAAAAAATATTTAAAGCGATATGGCAGGGAGATACAATTGCCCATTTCTTACGATTCGTTAAGGTATTTCCAGGGCGCGATGCCCTGTTATAATAAAAATGGTGAGGATACGCTGTGGGAAACCGTTTTTTATCATCAGTCGCTTACCCGTGAAATTCATCAGTCGCTCATACGGATATACTCTTTCATTAAAGCTGCCGGCGCCAACCAGGCCGAAGATCATTTGCATGTAGAAAGAATTGACTTTTGCGTGTTTGGCAACTCACAGCCCTTCCGGGTAAAAGTAGTCAATAACTATAACGACGTATATAGCTATCTCTATATCAAAAAAGCGGATGCCTCCCGTATATTGGGGCTGGAGCTGGAACACCTGCTGTCGCCCTATTACATCAATTACTTAGTTGATAACGATACTTTAATTGAAGAGCATATAGCCGGCGTACCCGGAGATATGTTCATTAACGAATTCCTCCATCGCCCGGATTTTAATCCGATACGCATAGCCAAGGAGTTTGTGAAGTTTAACGAGCGCTGCTTTGCCAGGTTATTGGGCGACATGAGAAGCTATAATTTTGTATTTGATATTACCCAGGACTTTGATGATGTGCAGTTTTGTATACGTGCTATTGATTTTGACCAGCAATCGTATGAGGGACGAAAAAATTTCTATTTGCCACAATTTTTTAAGGAAAACAGGGTTTTTGTACAATTGGTGCAGCAACACCTGAATGCCGAAGTAATAGAACAGTACCAGCAGGAAGAAAGGGCACAGCTTTTTAAACGTATAAAATCGCAACGGCACCGCTTAGGCGATTTAAAGGCTTCGGTTGATACGGATGAACTGGCGCCTCCTGAAAAAATAAAGCAATTGTCACAGGAGTTAGCGGAGTATTTCGGCAATGATAAATTTCTTCAGTGTCATAGTATGGCTGAAGTGCTCCGTATCCAGTTGAGGGAGCTTGTGGTAACGCATTTGTATAAAAGCTGATGAGGTACCCGTCATCCTGTATTGCCGGAAATGCGAAATGCATCCCGGTGGATTAAGCATTTTCAGGTATTTTTGTTTCACTATTAAATTTCCCCATGAATTTTTTTAACCATTTTGGTCGTTATATACTGATGATTAAGGGAATGTTTACCAAACCCGAAAACTGGCGGATGTACTGGAAAGAACTGATGCACCAGTGTTCGGATATCGGTATCGGATCATTGGGTATTGTAGTGGTGGTGGCTTTGTTTATCGGCGCGGTATCCACACTGCAAACCGCTTACCAGTTGGTAAGTAATCTCATTCCGAAATCTACCATTGCGCAAATTGTACGCGATACGGTGATTCTTGAGTTTGCGCCTACCATTACCTGTATTGTACTGGCGGGAGTGGTAGGCAGTAAAATTGCCAGCGAACTGGGCAACATGCGGGTAAGCGAGCAAATTGACGCCCTGGAGATCATGGGAATCAATACCAAGGCCTACCTGATCATGCCCAAGATACTGGCTTCCTTCATTATGATCCCCCTGCTGGTGATCATTGCAGGCGTATTAGGCATATGGGGCGGACGGCTCGCGGGAACCATGGCAGGCATCCTGTCTCCCGAAGAGTTTGATGGGGGGCTGTTAAGCGGCTTCCTTCCCTTTAATGTAACTTTTGCATTGTATAAGGCCTATACTTTCGCTTTTATCATTTCAAGCATACCCGCTTATTTTGGCTATTTTGTGCAGGGTGGCGCACTTGAAATAGGCAAGGCAAGTACAACAGCCGTGGTTGCCAGTTGTATAATGATACTGTTTGCAGATTATGTACTGGCTGCGTTACTCTTATAAAATCAATATATCCTCATGATCGAGATAAAGGATTTGAAAAAAAGCTTTGGCGATAAGGTAGTGATAAATAGTGTGAGCGCGGTAATGGAAACAGGAAAAGCCAATCTTATTATTGGCGCCAGCGGAAGCGGGAAAACTGTTTTAATGAAATGTTTGGTGGGCTTGTTTGAGCCCGATAGCGGTGAAATATTATACAGCGGCCAAAGCTTTACCGGCATGGAAGAAGAGGAAAGAAAAGAATTGCGCCAGCAAATAGGTATGCTGTTCCAGGGGTCGGCGTTGTTTGACAGCCAAACCGTGGAGCAAAACGTGATGTTTCCTTTAGATATGTTTACCCGGCTATCCTATGCAGAAAAACTGAAAAAAGTAAATGAAGTTTTAGACAGGGTTAACCTGAAGGATGCCAACAAAAAATTTCCTGCAGAAATAAGTGGTGGCATGAAAAAGCGGGTGGGTATTGCCCGTGCCATCGTATTAAACCCGAAGTATCTTTTTTGTGATGAACCCAATTCAGGGCTTGATCCGCAAACTTCGCTGGTAATTGATAAGCTGATTTACGAGGTAACCAGGGAGTTTAATATGACCACGGTTATTAATACGCACGACATGAACAGCGTAATGGAAATAGGCGATCATATTATTTATATGCACCAGGGAGAAAAAGAGTGGGAAGGAAATAATAAACAGATCATATACAGCAAGAGTAAAAAGCTCAATGATTTTATTTTTGCCTCCGAATTTTTGCAGGATGTAAAAGCCATGCGCATGCTGGAAGCGGAAGGAAAGACGCCCAATGGGAAAAATGGCAGTCATTAGCTATCGTTGCGGAGACAAAGTCTCCGGAGAACATAACGGGTACGAAGTCCGGAGACTGCTTCGTACAGCAGCTTCCTTACAGCGGAGTTATAACGCGCTTATATTTTTGCGGGCCGCTTAATTGCTTTCATGGCTATTACCTCAGCCATTGTTTTACCAATATCTGCCGGGCTGTCTGCTACGGTGATGCCGCATTCGCGCAATATTTTCATTTTGGCCGCAGCGGTATCGTCTGCACCGCCAACAATTGCGCCCGCATGACCCATGCGCCTTCCGGGAGGAGCGGTTTGTCCGGCGATGAAGCCCACCACAGGTTTAGTGCCGTTTGCTTTAATCCATCTTGCCGCTTCAGCCTCCATGCCACCGCCAATTTCACCAATCATTACAATGCCATCGGTTTCATCATCATTCATGAATAATTCTACCGCTTCCTTAGTAGTGGTACCTATAATTGGGTCGCCACCTATTCCGATAGCAGTTGAAATGCCCAGTCCTGCTTTTGCCACCTGGTCTGCCGCTTCATAGGTGAGGGTTCCCGATTTGGAAACAATGCCAATCCTTCCCTGCTTAAAAATGAAGCCTGGCATAATACCCACTTTGCATTCGCCGGCTGTAATTACACCCGGACAGTTGGGGCCGATAAGCCTTGAGGTTGTGCCTGCCAGGTAATGTTTAGCCTTGATCATATCCTGCACGGGTATGCCTTCCGTTATGCAAATAATAAGCCCGATGCCCGCTTCGGCGGCTTCAATAATAGCATCGGAAGCAAAAGCCGGCGGAACAAAAATGATGGAAACATCAGCACCGGTTTGTTGTACGGCATCTGCAACGGTATTGAACACCGGGCGGTCTAAGTGCTGTTTGCCGCCTTTGCCGGGCGTAACACCACCCACTACCTGTGTTCCGTATTCTATCATTTGCGTAGCATGAAAAGTACCTTCCGTTCCGGTAAAACCCTGAACAATTATTTTAGATTGCTTGTTAACTAAAACCGACATGATGTATATATTATTACTGTTTAAATAGCTGCGCAAAAATAGGGGAATTTCAGGGATTAGGCTTATTCCTCCTTTTCTAAAATCACAAACCGCCGGGTAATGCGTTCCCCTGTTTCATCTACAATGGTTATAAAATGTGTGCCGGGTTTAGGATCCAGTGCCATTTGATGCGTATGTACGGTGGCGCCGATATAAGTATCATCTAAATGCCAGAAAATTTTTGTCTCCGGTTTTTGATGTGCAGCGGTAAAAACGGCTCTTCCCTTTTGCCCGGTAATTTCAAGGGGAACATAAATCTTCGCGTTGGGTTCAGGATAAATAAGCGCTATGGGTTTTTGTAAATCCGGGCTGGCGCAGCCTGGCTTATAAGGTGGCGCCGGCTGGTAATCGAAATGCTTGCGTTTATAATACCATTCCATTGCCGGCGGCAGCACCAGCCAGCTTTTATGTACCATTGCCGATGGCGTTACGCAATTTTCGGTTACCCGGTATTGCTGGTCTGCATCTAAGTGAATGATGGTATGATAAGGACAGAGCGGAGCACTAAGCGCGTTGGGTGAAGCTTTTAAAGTATCCCTGTCTGTGCAATCGGTATCAGCCCTGAAACCTGTTTGTCTGCACACTGTTATAGTAGTGTATTGAAGTGCGGGCTCAGCAAACCAGGGCGATGCCGGCAATGCACGAACAATATCAAACATAATGGGAGCGGCAGCCTGCACTCCAATAAGCCCGGGCCGGCCTTCCCCGCTGCCATTACCGGCCCACACGGCAATTACAAAACGGGGCGTTACACCAATGGCCCATGCATCTCTGAACCCGAAGCTGGTACCGGTTTTCCATGCCACCCGCTGCGCTGAGCCGAATTGCTTCCACAGCCCTTCTTCTCCCGGGCGCATTACTTCCTCCATTGCCTGGAACATATACCAGATCGAAACAGGATCAATAAAATTGAGGGTTGCTGTTTGTATTGCCCGGGGAGCCGATGAGCTGTTTTGCCGGCTGGGGGTATCAAGGTAATAGGGTGCATGAAAATCTTTCACCAGTACTTTCCCATTATTTTTTCTTGCATGATTGAGTGCTCTTGCCATGCCTGCGTACAATCCCGCCATATCCCAGGGCGTAACTTCACAACCGCCCAGGATAAGCGACAGTCCATAGTGATCGGCCGGCTGGTTTAAAGTAGTGATGCCTGCTTTTTTCAGCAGATCATAAAAGCGCGGGTACTTATAATCGCGCAACATGCGTACGGCCGGCACGTTTAATGACCTCGACAGTGCACGGGAGGCCGGAACCGCGCCATCATAATCGTGGTCGAAGTTTTGGGGTGTATAACCTCCGATCTGCGTAGGAATATCGGGCACCAAAGTATGAGGCAGCAACAGGCCATCTGTTAACATACCGGCATACAATATGGGCTTTAAGGCACTACCGGGACTTCTGCGGGAAGTGATGATGTCAACGCTGCTTTGCAGAGCCGGAATTTCGGGGTGATAAGCATTGCCCATGTACGCCATTACTTTACCGGTTTCCACCTCTAACACCAATGCACATGCGTTGTTAATACCATTGCCTTTTAAAAAACGGTGATGCTGCTCAATGATCTGCGTAACCTTGTTTTGCAGGTTGCGGTTAATGGTGGTTTGCACACGTGTATATTCGCCGGGGGGCGTTTCCTGCTTAAACCGCTGCAATAAGTGAGGCGCCAGTTGCGGTAAAGGCTTTGGCGCTTCAGGCAGGGGTTCCAGCTTAGCAAGCGAGCAGGTGGTGCTGTCTATCTTTTTTTCTTCCCGCAAGTTATCTAAAAGACGATTCCGTTTTCTTAACAGCGTTTCCCTGTTTTTGCCGGGATGCACGAGCGCAGGGGCGTTGGGCAATACCGCCAGCGCTGCCGTTTCGCCCCAACTGAGCTTATCGGCCGCCCTGCCATAATACCGCCATGCGGCTGCATCAAGCCCTACCACATTGCTGCCAAAAGGCGCATGCGATGCATATAATGCAAGGATGCTTTTTTTTGAACGGGCTATTTCCAGCCGCACCGCCAGTATGCTTTCAACCAGCTTTTGAAAAATGTTCCTGTTTTTATTGCGCGACAAACGGATCACCTGCATGGTAATGGTGCTGCCACCACTTACGGTTTGTGAAGACTGTATATTTTGTTTTAAGGCCCGAAACATGGCTAAGGGATCAATACCCGGATGATAGTTGAAACGTTTATCTTCAAAGCTGATGATACACTGCCTGAATTTTTCCGGTATGTTTTCATTATAAGGGAAACGCCATTGTCCGTCTGCTGCAATAGTGGCGCCAAGCAGTTCACCCTGTGCATCCTCAATAACATAAGAAGTGGGCGACTGAAACAGGGGATCAGGTAAACAAAACCCAAACCATATTAATGCCGCAATCATAACAACCCAAAATAGCTGAGTTCTTCTTTTCTGTATTCCCACGGATTTCGGGCTTTCCACTCCTACAATTTAAAAAATATCTTCTTCTTATATAAAAAATAGCAGAGTCCCCATTCCAATGCAAAAATTACCAGGGAGGTAATAAGTTGCATTAGTAGCGGAGGGAAATGTGCCAGGTCCATCAGTCCGTTGGTAATTGCGCCCACATAATCGTTAAACCACCTGTGGCCTACAATTTCAAAGAACAAATAAATGAAAATGGAGTTCATGCCCACCACTGTAAAAAATAAAAGATGCTTGCGGTGGTTGCGGATATCAATCCACCAGAAACATGCGGCCAATGCCAGCAGGCACCAGCCCAATGAAGCCAGTGTAAAGGATGTGGTGGCAATGCGTTTAATGATAGGTGTTATATGCAGCCAGTCTAAACCAAAACCAACCACCAGGCAAATGGCGGCCCAGATCAGCAACTGCTTTGCTTTGTGGCCGCTTTCGCTCAGCAGCAGTTTTCCCGCCAGTGCCCCGGCAATGGTATGCACGGCTGTGGGAATACAATTAATGGCCACCCAGCCGCCACGGTTTATTTTATTCATTAGCAGCAGGTCAACATAATTACCAAAGTTGTGCTGATCCGTAAAAGGCTGATCGAACCCCGGCACGTTGGTAAAGCGGTATAACGCTTCTGTAAGTAATAATATGCCCACACAAATGATGATTTGTGTTTTAACGCTGAGCCTGAAGATCAGGAAAGCCACCAGCATGGTAAAAGAAAGCTGGGTTAATACATTCCAGAGCTCAAAAGCCAGCCCGTCTTTTTTTACGGCATAATCTAATACGCCCCAAAAAAACAGCCAGCCGCTTCTTCTTAATGCTTTGCGAAAAGATTGCATCCAGGGAACGCCGTTCTGCTGTTGTTTATGCAGGGAATAGGCCATTGCCGTTCCGGCAATGAACATAAACCCAGGCTGTATCAGGTCCCAGAACCGGAGCCCGTTCCACTTATGGTGATCGAACTGTATGGTAATGGCATGCCACCAGCTTCCCTCGGCGGCGTTATTCAGCACATGGTATAGTCCTGAAGCTTCCAGAGCTAGTAATACCATAATTAAGCCACGGAGGAAATCAAGCGAAAGCAGTCTTTTTTGTAACATTTGAAGAGATCCGTTAGGGATGAATGAAAATAATTCTGAAAAACTAAGTCAAAATTTTTTTTTTAACAAAAAAGCATAGACATTTGTGCCTCAATCATGAAAAATAATACAAATAAATACTGGTGGTGGCATACAAACTCTCTTTGGGGCTTGTAATGCTGTTATCGTATGTTCGTATAGTACAATATTCAGGCCCCGGTAATCACCGGGGTTTTTTTATGAAAATGGAACAAGGCAGTTATGAAAAAAATTGAAATAAAAACGCGGTTTAAAAAAATGCTTTCCGATGTGTATACGCCGGTGGGCATTTACTTAAGGGTAAGAGACCGCTTTCGTGATACCATATTGCTGGAGAGCACCGACTATCATGCCGCGGAAAATAGTTTTTCATTTATCTGCATCAACGCTATCGCAGGTATGGAAATTACCAGCCACCGCTCAATAGAGTTTAAGTTGCCGGGTCAGCAGCCGGAACAGGTTTCCGTAAACAACCCGGCTGAAGTGCCGGGTATGCTATGGGATTTTATGCAACGCTTTGATGTAGAACCTTCTGCCGATAAGATCGTTGCTTCCGTGCAGGGACTATATGGTTACACCACTTTTGATGCCGTTCAGTTTTTTGATACCATTACTTTTGCAGACCGTACTGCTGACGCAGCCGGCGGTCACCCGGCTTTTGCTTCCATACCGCTTATGCGTTACCGGCTGTATCAATATGTTATTGCTATCAACCATTTTAAAAATGAAATGTATCTCTGCGAAAATGCTATTCCCGGGATAAGCAGTGATGTGGAAATAGTAGAGTCGCTGATCAGGAGTAAAGATGTGCCCGTGTTTCCATTCAGGGCAAGCGGAAAGGAAACCTCTAACATGACGGATGAAGACTACCGCCAAATGGTGCAAAAAGGGATACAGAGCTGTTACCGGGGCGATGTGTTCCAGATTGTGCTGAGCAGGCGCTTTGCGCAGGGCTTTACCGGCGATGAATTTAATGTATACCGTGCGCTCCGCAATATTAATCCCTCTCCCTATCTTTTTTATTTCGATTATGGCAACTACCGGCTGATGGGCTCCTCTCCCGAAAGCCAGTTGATTATAAGAAACGGTAAGGCGGTGGTACATCCTATTGCCGGCACATTTAAAAGAAGCGGTGATGATGAAACCGACCAGCAGATGGCCGATAAGCTATTACATGACCCCAAGGAAAATGCCGAACATGTGATGCTGGTTGATCTGGCAAGGAACGACCTGAGCCGGCTCTGTGATGAAGTAAAGGTGAAGCATTACCGGCAGGTGCAATATTACTCGCACGTTATTCACCTGGTAAGTGAAGTAACCGGTAATGTAAAGGCGGGAACCAATCCCTTTCATTTATTGGCCACCACTTTTCCGGCAGGCACCTTAAGCGGCGCTCCCAAATTTAAAGCTATGCAGCTCATTGACGCGTATGAACCCACCTCAAGAAGCTATTATGGAGGCGCCATTGGCTTTGTGGGCTTCAATGGCAGTTGCAATCATGCCATTATGATCCGTACTTTTTTGAGTAAGAACAATACACTGATTTCACAGGCTGGAGCAGGTATAGTAGCGGCATCCAACCCCGAAAGTGAATTGCAGGAAGTGAATAATAAATTAAACGCTTTGAAAAAAGCCGTGGAGATGGCGGAAGGGATTTAAGTGGGGAAGAAGAAAGTTACAAGTTACAGGATACAAGGTAAGGAAGATATGAAAGTAAACAAACAATAAACTACAAACTGCAAACTACAAATAACAGGCATGAAAATATTGGTTTTTGATAATTATGATTCCTTCACGTATAACCTGGTTCACCTGGTGGAAAAGATATTGCATCAGAAAGTAGATGTGTACCGCAATGACCAGGTTAGTCTTGATAAAGTAAATGAATACGATAAGATCATACTTTCCCCCGGACCGGGATTACCTGAAGAAGCGGGGTTGCTGCTGCCGCTGATCAGGCAGTATGCGACTTCAAAATCTATACTGGGCGTATGTTTAGGGCACCAGGCCATTGCAGAGGCTTTTGGCGGCAGGCTGGTTAATTTAAGTACGGTATACCATGGTGTGTCTGGCCCGGTGAATTTGTATAAGGATAAGGAGCCTGAGCCTGCTTTATTTACCGGATTGCCTGCTGCTATTGAGGTAGGCCGCTACCATAGCTGGATAGTAAGTGATGATGATTTCCCTGAGCAACTGGAAGTAACGGCAAGAGACGAGAATAATTATATAATGGCGTTGCAGCATAGGCAATACGATGTACAGGGTGTTCAGTTTCATCCCGAAAGTGTATTAACGCCCGATGGGGAAAAGATCATGCGGAACTGGCTAAGCGCTCCGGGAAATAATAAAGGGTAAATAGTATAAACTTAATTCAACAATCAAAAATTTCCCTTTAAGGGATAGGGGCATGAAAAAAATATTACAATACCTGTTCGAATACAAAACGCTTTCGCGGCAGCAGGCCAAAGACGTGCTGGTGAATATTTCCAAAGGCGTGTATAATGAAAGCGAGGTAACCGCGTTCGTAACGGTATACCTTATGCGCACCATAACTATTGAAGAGCTGCAGGGCTTTGCCGATGCGCTGTTAGCATTGTGTGTGCCGGTTCCTTTGGACGATTATAAGGCAACCGATATTGTGGGTACCGGCGGTGATGGTAAAAACACGTTTAATATTTCAACATTGTCCTGCTTTATTGTTGCCGGCGCCGGTCAAAAGGTGGTTAAGCATGGCAATTATGGCGCTACATCGGTTAGCGGCGCATCCAATGTAATGGAGCAACTGGGCTACCGGTTCAAATCAGATGCCGGCCAATTAGAAAAAGAAGTAGCGGAGGTCAATATCTGCTTTTTACACGCACCGCTTTTTCATCCCGCATTAAAAGCCGTTGGCGCTATCCGCAAAAATTTAGCGATCCGTACTTTTTTCAATATGCTGGGTCCAATGGTCAACCCGGCGAAGCCTGCTTTTCAACTGGTGGGTGTGTACAACTTAGAAATGGCGCGGATATACAATTACCTGTTGCAGCAAACCGGTAAAGCGTTTACCATTATCCATAGTCTTGATGGCTACGATGAAATATCCCTCACCAACGATACCAGGGTAATTACTAAGGAAGGTGAGTATATTATGACTCCGGTACAATTGGGAAAACGCATGGTGGCTGCTTCTGATATTTATGGCGGCAGTACCGTTGAGGAAGCTGCCAAATTGTTTATAAACATTATAAAAGGTGAGGGTACCTGGGCGCAAAATGCTGTGGTGCTGGCCAATGCGGCAATGGCATTGCATTGCACAGGCGCTTATGCGAGCTATAATGATGCGTATCTTGCAGCAGTAGAGAGTCTGGAAAGCGGAAGGGCATTTGGAGCGCTGAAGAAGCTGCAGGCGTTGCAGTGAAGAACCCGAACCCATGAGCTTTGCGGGGCGGGAATTGCAGAGTGGGAAAACCTCATAGGTTTAAGGAGAGGGGGAGAGAGATTTGAAAATTTGAAAATGAGTGTAACCTAACGATAGGCTGGGGAATGGTGAAAAGAGAGAAGTGAAAAGTTGTACCCTGCACCCTGCATCCTGAAACTTGTAACCTTATATGAACATTTTAGAAACAATAATTGCTCAGAAGAAAATTGAAGTAGCCGAATGCAGGCAGCAAAGGCCCGTGGCGGTTTTGGAGAAGACGGCATGGTTTTCAAAGCCCGCTTTTTCGTTGCGAAAATTTTTAACAGACGAAACTAAAACGGGCATCATAGCGGAGTTTAAAAGGAAGTCGCCGTCTAAGGGATGGATCAATGCAAATGCCGATCCTTCCATTGTTACCGCTGCATACGCGCAGCACGGTGCTTCAGGATTGTCTGTTTTAACGGATGAAATTTTTTTTGGCGGGAGTTTGGATGATCTGATCAAGGCCAGGACAAACGACATCCCTGTTTTGCGGAAGGATTTTATGATTGATACTTACCAGGTGGTGGAAGCAAAAGCTGTTGGAGCAGATGTGATTTTGCTTATAGCCGCTAACCTAACACCGGCGCAGGTAAAGGCGTTAGCCGCAACTGCTAAAAACATAGGACTGGAAGTATTGCTGGAGATCCATAATGAAGAAGAACTGGAACATGTTTGCAATGAAGTGGATATTGTTGGCGTAAATAACCGTAACCTCAAAACCTTTGAAGTAAGCATTGAAACATCGGTGTACCTGGGTAGTTTAATACCGGCTGATAAAATAAAGATCTCTGAAAGTGGAATAAGTGATGTGGAAACGATAAAAGAACTGAAGAAACATAATTACAAAGGATTTTTAATTGGCGAAAATTTTATGAAAGCGCCTGACCCTGCGATTGCTTTTGCCGCATTTGTTGAGCAACTTAAAAGCTAAAAACTATGCGTATAAAAGTTTGCGGAAACACACAGTTAAGCCAGGTACATGAACTGGATGAAATAGGCGTTGAGTTCGCGGGATTTATTTTTTACCATAAATCGCCGCGGTATGTGGTAGGACGTATTGACGGGGAAGCATTAAAGAAGGCTAAGCTTAAGATCAATAAAGTAGGTGTTTTTGTGAATGCGGGGTATGATGAGGTAATGAACCATGTGGAGCAATATGGATTGTATATGGCGCAGTTGCATGGCGATGAATCGCCCAGGTTATGTGAAAGGATAAGCGAGCAGGTGCCGACCATAAAAGTATTCCGGATCAAGGAAGGCGATAATATAGACTGGAAGATAAGGGAGTACAGGAATGTAAGCGATCTTTTTTTGTTTGATACGGATTGGTTTAATTATGGAGGCAGCGGTAAAAAATTTGACTGGCACATATTGGATAACGCGCATATTAAAAAACCTTTTTTGCTGAGCGGTGGCATTGGTATAGAAGATGTGGAGGCCTTACAATCCTTTGCTGCCGGTAAGCATGGTGGCGATCTTTTTGCGGTGGATGTGAACAGTAAATTAGAAAGCAGTCCCGGGATAAAAGATATGGAAAAAGTTAGAAAATTTGTGGAAGCACTGAGGTAGCTGGTTATAGCTGCTGTACGAAATTTCCGGACTGGCTGCTATACGACTGGCTGCTGTGCGAAGTCTCCGGACTTCGTACTCCTATGTTCTTCAAAGTTTTAAAC
>CAYVEI010000135.1:0-4994 GCA_964450515.1 uncultured Terrimonas sp.
CAACAGAAAAAAAGAAAACGCTTATCCTGGGTGCATCGCCTAACCCTCAACGGTATAGCTATCTTGCACTCAACCGGCTACGCAATGCCGGACACGAGGTGGTAGCCATTGGCAAAAAAAATGCAATGGTGAAAGACGTTGCTGTTAACACAGAAAAAAAGCCATACCCCGGGATACATACGGTAACACTCTATCTCAATCCTGCTCACCAGGAAGAATACTACGATTATATTTTATCGCTGCATCCCAGGCGCATTATTTTTAACCCCGGCGCCGAAAATGAAGCGCTGCAGCGCATAGCCGGCGACAAAGGCATTGAAACCTTAGAAGCATGTACCTTAGTTTTGCTTAGCACGGGGCAATACTGAACAGGTTCACCGGCTTTAAGAAGTATAAACCCTATTTTTGTTTTCAAATGATTCCCGTAACGTATTGGGGTCATTTTGCTGATACTTTGGTGCTGTTGCAATTGATTGCCAATACCTCATACCTGAAACCACTTTCATTATGTATAAAACCGTTGTAATAGATATTGTTGGATTATCGGCTAACCTGATAGGTGAGCACACACCATTTTTAAAAAAATATACAGGCAGCAGGCAATTACAAACTATTACGCCCATGTTGCCGGCTGTAACTACAGCAGTACAATCTACTTATATCACGGGCAGGTGGCCGGGGGAACATGGCATTGTGGGCAATGGCTGGTACGACCGTACAGATTGTGAAATAAAATTCTGGAAACAGTCTAATAAATTAGTGCAGGCGGAAAAGATATGGGAAAGGGCAAAACAGATTGACCCCTCGTTTACCACAGCTAAAATGTTCTGGTGGTATAATATGTATTCCGGCGCAGATTATGCCGTAACGCCCCGCCCTAATTATTTGGCCGACGGACGGAAAATGCCGGATTGCTATTCACATCCGGCGGACCTGAGAGATGAGCTGCAGAAAGCGCTGGGACAGTTTCCACTGTTCTCCTTCTGGGGACCGGGCGCCAATATCAAATCCACACAATGGATCGCCGATGCCACCATTTTTACAGATAGGAAATACGACCCCACCCTTACGCTGGTTTACCTGCCGCACTTAGATTATTGCTTACAAAAATATGGACCTGATCTTTCTAAAATAAGTACGCATTTAAGTGAAACAGATAAAGTGGTTGAACAATTGGTAGCATATTATGCGGAGAGAAACACAAGAATTGTGCTCTTATCCGAATACGGCATAACGCCGGTCAATCATCCCATTCATATTAACCGGGTACTGCGTGAAAAGGGATTGCTGGGCATAAGAGTGGAGCGTGAACTGGAGCTGTTAGACGCAGGCGCTTCTAAAGCCTTTGCCGTAGCCGATCACCAGGTAGCACATATTTATATTAACGATCCTTCGGTAACTGAACAGGTAAAAGAAATGGTATCCGGATTGCCGGGAGTAGCGCTGGTACTGGATCGTGAAGCGCAAAAAGCATATCATACAGATCATGAACGGACGGGCGATATGGTGCTGGTGGCGGATGATAAAAGCTGGTTCACTTATTATTTCTGGCTTAATGATGCTGTGGCGCCCGATTATGCAAGAGTGGTAGACATACATAAAAAGCCGGGCTACGATCCCGTGGAATTATTTATAACATCCAAAGCCCGTGCAGGATATAAGCTGTTGCGTAAAAAAGCGGGCTTCCGTTATGTGATGGATGTTATTCCCTTAGATGCTACTTTAGTTAAAGGATCACATGGCAGCATATTCACCGATCAGGCCTTTCACCCGGTGCTGATCACTGATCTGCCTGCCGGGAAGAATGAATTACTGGCAACAGATGTGTATGATATTATCTGGAAGCAGCTTACGGAGGAGAGGGAGGTGTGAGGGAGAAAGTATGGGGCAAACCTTTAGTCATTTAGCCGGCTTTCAATATCCATCCGTTGATGTAAAACTCTGATGATTTCGATCTCACTTTGTTTTTCTATAAAGCGATAGAAAATCAAGTGAGATTTCACTTTAGAACAACAGTAGCCTTTTCTGACATGGCTAAAGTCTTTGCCGGACATCCGATTGACAGACAAATATTCGATTTCGTCAAAAATCAGGTTTACATATCTGTCAGCTTGCTCTAATGACCGGTTTTCAAAAGTGTAAAGCCAGATATGCTCAATATCTTCCGATGCTTCGACACTGATCTTATAGTGCATCCTTTACATATTTGCCGTGAAGGTTTTTAACAAATTCCTTACGGTCAAACTTTTCAACAAATCCTGATTTTTCACCTTTTTTAAGCGCTTTGATGAGTTCACTTTTTTGCCTTTCTTCCTGCTCAAAAAGCCGTAGAGCGGCTCTTACCACTTCACTGGCTGAAGAGAAGCGTCCGCTTTGAATTTGGTGTTGGATGAAATTATCAAAATATGCTCCCAGAAGTATAGATGTATTTTTAGCCATCGTTGTTGCCATTTACTTCAAAAATACCAATGCCTGGTATAATTTCAAAAAGGATGATGGATTTCGTGTAATGATGGGGGTTAAAAAGCACTATCCTTTACTTCAAAGCTAAATGTGCCGCTGCCGGCTTTACCATCGGCACTCATCCCTTCTATAATGCCGGTATATTTTCCTTTTACATCCCCGGTAAAAAAAGTTAATTCTGTACGCCCGTCTTTACCTGTCATCACATCGGGCGACCAGTATAAGAGGTTCCTGAAATCGGGTAAACGGCTGGCCGCCTGCGATTCCGTTTCATATAACGGTGAATAAAAAACTCGCTGCCATTGCATGCCCTCATAATCCAGGATCACAGCGCGGTCGCTCAATTCAAATGCATCTAAGTTTCCTTTGTAGGTAGTAAAATTAAGTATGCCGTCTACCACCAGCGGGCCATAATAATATCTTCTTTTTACCAGTTCCAGCTTTCTTATTTTCAGCGGATCATAACTCATGATACGATCTATATCTTCCACGGGCACGCCATCTAACAAAACAAGAGGATTCTCCCTAAACAGGCGGTTATTTGCCATGTCAAATACATTTAAGTGAAATTTTCCCCTGGCTCTGCCTACCAGCACACCCGATACATATTCCCGTAATACTTCTTCCATCGTAGTAAAACGGGTATAATCGTCAAGCAGGTATTTTTCATCCGGCCTGCCATAAAATGCCGTGCTGTCTGTTTGAGGAAGATTATAGATTTTTAGCTGATCTGCCAAAAATTTTCGTTGTACCTGTGCGTTGATGCTGTTTTGTTCAATCGCGTTTTTGAGGTGGTCTGAAAGTTGCAGTCCGGCTAATGGCTTTGCCGGGAACGGATCCTGGAACGGGGTATTGATCTCAATGTTATAACCGCTTACATCAAACCCTTCCGGCTGAAGAATGATTTCACCCGGGCCATATACTTCACGGGTATAAAAACGGATATTCCCTTCAGCATCCGATCTGGAGGCATAGTATTGCGTGTGATCGCCGGGTACGGAAAGGTATACAATTACCGAGGGCAAAGGTTTTCGGGTAGCCGAATCCGTTATTTTACCGGTAATGATATGCCCGGTATATTCAGGAAGAAAGGTATAGGAAGGCAACCTGTTCTGCCGGATATGTGCCCACTCAAATTTCCGCCA
The DNA here is from genome assembly GCA_964450515.1 of uncultured Terrimonas sp. Taxonomy (GTDB): domain Bacteria; phylum Bacteroidota; class Bacteroidia; order Chitinophagales; family Chitinophagaceae; genus Agriterribacter. Next base: position 3,609 of record CAYVEI010000135.1, read on the forward strand.
CCCATGGGTAAGCATCAGGTTGTCCATTGCTGTTACTGCGCCTTCAGCCCCGCTAAAATACCAGGCAGGTGATTCAACCTTTCCTTTCAGATCGGCGCTTAGCCACAGGTAGCTGAAAATATCGGCCTGCTCGGGGGTTTGAAGTGAGTCGAGCCGGTAAACGGCAAGTGACATGTTTGCTGCCACAGATCGGTTATCCGTATCCGTACTGTTCACGCTAACCGTTACCTTTTTTCTCATTCCATAACCAGGTGCGTTTGCTTTTGCGTTAATCGACAAATGTGCTGAGGGCATTTTGAAATATAATCTTTCGCATACCGGCTGCCCAACACTGTTAAACACCGTGAAATGTGTAATACCATCTCCCGGTATCTTTTCAGAAATGGCGAAAACCACGCTGTCATTTTGTATCGTTTTGGTTTGTACGGTTTTTACCGAACCCCTGGTGTGGGCAAAGAGTTGTACTGCAGGCGCAGCATTTCCTTTCATGCGTGAATAAACAGTTATTGTGATCTGCCCGTTTGTTTTATGGAGTTTCATCGTGTACCCTTCTTCCTGTGCAGCCGGCATGTTCTTTACTATTGTGCTGCCTGCGGGGATAGTAATGCAGGCTTTGTAAATACCCGTGCCGCGGGGCGTAAAATTAAAATATCCGATACCGAACCGTGTAGGTTCAAACAGGGCAACGGTATCATGGATTTCATTTAATACAACGCCTGTAAATGCGGGTACACCTTTGCCATTTTTATCCGTCATGCGGAAAGCTATTTTGCTTTCCGTGTTTTTTACGAGGTTCCCCCCTTCCGGGAAAAATTGTATGTCATATTGAGTGGTAGTATCGGTATTCGTTAGCCCGGCGGTTGACTGTGCATTTACCACGGTAAAAGCCTTCTCAAAATAGAACGCGGCGCCGGCATTTTTCATCCAGTTGGTATAGCTTCTTATTTTATAATTACCCGATGGCATGTTTACCGGCAGGTATAGTGAACCGTTACCATTCCCGTTATTGATTTCAATCTTGGTTTGAAGAAAGATCTTATTGTGGCTGTCAATAACATCTGCGTACGCCATCCTGCTTATGCCGGAAGGGTAATTAACCATTCCGTCTGTTACATAGGCCTTGAACCAGAGTATCTCCCCGGCAATATAAAAGTTCCTGTCGGTATGCAAATAGATCTTCTCCGAAAAAGCGTTTTGCATATAACGGCTGAATTGCTGCTGCAGGCTGTCATTTACAGCGTTTTGCGCATGCGTTTGCAGCAGCATGAAAAGGAAAAAGAAGGTAAGCTTATATTTGTTCATGTTGGCTGGTATCCTGTTTACCGTTTCTCGGTTATGTATTTTATTATTTCACTAAACAGATGCTTATTGGTCACTTATCTTTCT
>CAYVEI010000135.1:5094-13265 GCA_964450515.1 uncultured Terrimonas sp.
TACCTCATACCTCATACCTTCTACCTATTGTTATCATGGCCAAAAATCCGGTTTCCCATTGGTTCCCCTGCGGGTACAGTCTATGCACAAACCTGTAGAGCCGGTGTATCCTACTAAAGCCCTTCCTTCGCGCACTTCATCTATAACAAGGTTAGCATTGCCTCCAAAGGCAGCATCAAGACTATCTTTAATATTAGGTATGGTAATCATTTCGCAATAAAGGCGGTACCGCCAGCCGGGTACTTCCGCTCTGTTAATGAATATTCTTTCCTCAACAATAGAACTGGCATACATATAGCCGATAACCATTTCATTGGGGTCGGTGGAACAGTATATATTACCGGAACCCGTAGAAGGCTGGGGGTCAAAAATGCTACCCAACTGTTCCGAGTTTTTTTTCATTTTTTCCAGGTATTCAAAAGCGCCCCTGCTCAGTGCTCTCTGTTTTACGTTGATGCTGTATTTTACGCCCAGTTTCCAGGAGTCGTCGGGTATAAAAATAAGCGGCGCGCGGTGAATAATATCGCCCGTGAGTTTTGCAGATGAGCCAATCAAAATATTGGTAGATGCTGCAGATTGCCAGCAGGTATACAAACTGGCAGGATTGTTCCTGGAAATCATTGTTCCGTTTATATACTCCCAGTTTGATACGTAATTTGAGCGGAACTCCCAGGTTTCATCAAATTGCCAGGCATAATACCGGGTAGCGTTTTGCGGGTCGTGGGTATTGGCGTATATCCAGATACCATTTTCTGTTCTTATCCAGTTAATGCTGTCAATGAGAGGTGTGGTTTTTACTTCTGTAAAGTCAGAGAAATAGGATTTGCCATTGGTTGTTTGTATGCTGATCCTGTATTTTTCCTCGGGGTTCAGGTTAACCGGCGCTCCGGAATATGTACCTGCTGCCATTTCAGCAAGCGGGTAATGCAATCCATTGTCGCTTTCTATAAAAACGAGGGCAGAACGTTCGGGTTTTACAAGCACGCTGTCGTTTGGCTTAAGCGTGCGGCTAAGCTTTATGTGGGTACTGTCGCTGCCGCTATTGATAAATCCTTCCACTACAAGGTAGTTTTTGTCAACCGCCGATTGAGGAAAGGGAAATTTTTCCTTGCAGCCGGACACAGTTATAGCAGCGGCAACGATTATTGCATAACAAGCCTTTTTTATGGAAAATATTTTTCTATTCACGCATTATTTATTTTGGCTTCAATAGTCATGAGCAATAAAAATTAAAACCTGATATTAAAATTGGCATAAATAATAGCGGCGCCAAAAATGGATAACTTATACCCGTTGATCACGCCGTTCTCCGATACAAAATATACAGAGTAGGGATTTTTTCTGCCTAACAAATTATATACGCCAAACGTCCACGAATTATGTGTTTTTTGCTTCACCCTGTGATTGCCTTCTAAGTTCAGGGAAATATCCGTCCTGAAGTAATCCGGAATGCGGTAAGCATTTCTGTCTGAATATAAGGCCCTCATGCTTCCTTCGTAATAATACCTGCCTATGGGTATGGTAATGGGCCGGCCGGTGCTGAAGGTAGTATTGAGCGAAAAGCTGTAACGGTGCGAGAACCTGTAGTTGCCTATAAAGGTCAGCTCATGCGGCTTGTCGTAATTGGCCGGATAAAATGCCCCGTCATTAATAACTGCCCCCGCAGAAGGATCGTCCATTTTAAGTAAGGTTCGCGACCAGGTATAGCTGATCCAGCCATTGAGCTTTCCTGTTAGTTTTTTGATCATTAGCTCCAGGCCATACGCTTTGCCCGAGGTATTCAATACATCTGTTTCAATATGTTCATTTAATACCAGCACAGCGCCGCTCTTATAATCCAGGTAATCCCTTATGTCTTTATAATATACTTCCGCCGAAGTTTCAATGGTATTGGATTTAAAGTTCCTGTACAGCCCTGCCGAAACCTGCCCGCCATGCTGGGGTTTAATATTGGGGTCGCTGAGCTTCCATATATCTGTTGGCGCCATAGCGGTGGTATTGGAAAGCATGTGAATGTACTGGCGGAGTGAATTGTACCCGGCCTTAATTGAAAAGTTATCGGTAAAAGCATACCTCAGGGAAAGCCTGTATTCGGGCCCCTTATAGTTATTGATGAACTTGCCCCTGACATAATGCAGGGTATCTGTGATATTGCTTAATTCTTTCGGCAGCCCCGGCGCATACTGGTATACGGTGTTGGGTCCAACATAATTATATAAAGAAAACCGTAAGCCTGCCTGCACAGAGAGGGCAGATGTAATATTGTATTTCTCACTTACGTATACGGCGCTTTCCAGCGCATGTTCTGCATTAACCATCTCCGGCGCTACCAGTGATTTTTCATTGCGCGGGCCAAATGACCCCGGATGCAGGGTATAGTAAATACCATTAAATCCAAAGTCGAGGGTATGTTTGGAATTTACAAAATAATTGAAATGCAGCTTGATATTGGTTTGATTGATATCAAACTTCATGGTGTATGCATTTACGGGATTTTCCTCGCTGTAAATGTTATAACCGTAAGCATCGTAACCCGCCGTAACTAAGCTTTGCAGCTTGTTGCTGAATACATGCTTCCATTTCAGCGAAATATTTTTATTCCCATAGCCATATACCGTATCACTGTTGAGGTTAAAACGGTCGTTGCTTAAATAACCTGTTAGATACAGATCATTTTTATCGTTTATTTTGTGGCTGATCAGCAGGTTCACATCGTAAAAAGAGGCTTTGCTGTGTTTGTATTCATTGGGTAAATACTGTAACAGCCAGTTGGCATAGGTTGTACGTCCGCCAGCGATAAAGGAGGTTTTGTCTTTTTGAAGCGGTCCCTCTATATTGATGCGGCTGGTTAAAAATCCTATCCCTGCAGAACCGGTTATTTTCTTCTTATTGCCTTCGCGGCTTGCCACATCAAGCACCGACGACAGCCGCCCGCCGTATTTAGCGGGAATGCTGCTTTTGTATAATTCAACGCTGCTTACCACATCCGGGTTAAAAGCCGAGAAGAAACCGAAGAAATGCGAAGGATTATAAATAGTAGCGTCATTAAAAAGAATGAGGTTCTGATCGGCAGAGCCGCCTCTTACATTAAACCCGGTGCTGGCTTCGCCTACCGTTTTTACACCCGGCAGCGTTTGCACCACTTTTAATATATCGGCTTCTCCAAATGCTACCGGAATTTGTTTGATGGTTCTGATATCTACTTTTTCGAGCCCCATTTGCAGGCTGTTGATATTAGCCGCTTTTTTAGCGGAAATAACCACGGCCTTTAGCGACAGGATATGATCGCGCATATCTATATTCAGGTTACCGTCTGCATACAGCATCACCTGCCGCCAGGTATCTTTTTTGCCGAGGCTTTGTATATTGATCAGGTGCCGCCCCTTGGGGAGCGTTATTGAATAATAGCCAAACTGGTCGCTGGTTACGGAAATTTTAAGCTTGTCAGCAAATACAGCGGCCCCGGGCACCGGTTCTCCTGTTGTGATATCACGAACATAGCCCGCTAATTTTGCCGTGCCTTGTAGTGTGCCCTGCGTTTTAATACCAATTTCATATAATTTGTTTTCCAAAGCGGCAATTTGAGGTTTAGTGTCTTCTTCAAAATCGGTGAGCAGGTCGCCCGGTGCAGCGGCAGCGCCGGGCGTTTTATTTTTACGGGCAAAAAAATCATCAGGCAATGTAGTGGTAATGGCTGTTCCTCTGGTAATAAAAACTGCTTTATTGTACAGGGTGTGCTTATATTCCGTATGGGCTAAAACGAGGTCAAGCACTTCCGGCAGGGGCTGGTTCTTTATGATCATATCTACCGTAAGGCTGTCGAACCCCGTAGTGTCATAATAAAAACGATAACCGGTTTGTATTTCCAGTTCGTTAATGAACCGGCTGGCCGCCAGGTTTTTAAACTCTCCGTTTACAACGGGCCATTTGCTTTGCTGGGCTTGAGCAACCGGGCAGAGCAGCATGAAAAAAGAAAAAATTAGTATGATAAGGAAAAAAATGTGCTTCATATCACCTGTTTAATGCATCGTATTGTTCTGCCATCCGTTTCATCGCGTATTCCCGGTTTTTCCTGAATTTGATCTTATGATTTTTCAGATCCTGCTTTAATGCCGCTCTTTTATCTTTAAGTAATTTTAATACAGATGATTCGGTATAAATATCATGGTATATGCCATCCCTGAAAAGAAAATACCTGTCTTTCTGATACACTTTTCTTACTACCTCCATATCCGGAATAGATTCCTGGATGTATTTATTTCTTTTAGCATATAGTTTTATTTTTCCATCATACAGCCTGTTGTAAAAACCTTCCTTTATATTTCCTTCGGTAATGCTGTCTCTTCCGAGGTGCACAAAGTAATGTTCCGGTATATAAAAGGAATCAATTTTACTGCGGACAAGCTGCACTAAAAATACCTTATTATAATGCTGGATAATGAGCTCATCTTTAATGATATCATACAACATCGGAACGTTGCTGTATGCCATCCTGTCGTAATATACCCTGCCATTGGTTAAAACGGAAGTATCAAAATAAGGGTGTCCTTCTTTTAGCAGGTTAATGTATTGCACATATTCGCTGCCGTTATATAAGCCTGACTGTTGTTGCAGCGACTGGTAATATAAGTTTATGGCATTGTTTTTTTGAAGCCGTAGCATAGCGGTATCGGCTATATGTTGCGCATGCGATGGTATGGATATGAAAAATAAAAAAATAAAAAAAACAGATGCCGGGCCGCGCAACCCATTATTTTTGCCGGGAAGACTATACTTCATATTTAAAAAAGGATTCAATGTTAATGCTAATTTCTGTTTTGCCCAAATCATTTTATACTTTAATGGAAGTGTATCATTCCTTATCGATAAAAAATTTTTTGCCTCATACCGCATACCTGAAACCTCATACCTGATCATCTTAAAACCCTACTTTTGTAACAATTTCAAAAATGGAATTATTCGGATATATTACGGCTGTTTTAATTGGCATATCACTTGGGCTCATAGGTGGTGGCGGTTCTATTTTAACGGTACCGCTATTGGTATACGTATTCGGGTTGCCGCCTGTTATTGCCGTTTCTTATTCCCTTTTTATTGTTGGCGTTACCAGTTTGCTCGGGGCATTCGATAATTTCAGAAAAGGACAGGCAAGTCTTAACCTTGCTTTGCCCCTGGGTATTGTATCGCCTGCAACGGTGTTCTTTGTACGAAGATACATTGTGCCGCATATTCCTGAACAGCTTTGGACTGCCGGAAGGCTTGAGATCACCAAATCGGTGCTTACCATGATATTGTTTGCGGTGCTGATGCTGGCCGCTGCGGTGTCAATGCTTAAGAAAACGACTGCTCCTTCAACAAAAGCTACTGCAGTACGGAGCATGAAAGATTATTTTCACCTCGGATTATTTGGGTTGGGTATCGGGTGTGTAACCGGCTTTTTAGGCGCAGGCGGAGGCTTTCTTATTATACCGGCTTTAGTATTGCTGTTAAAGCTCCCTATGCGGGAAGCCGTAGGCACTTCTTTGTTTATTATAGCTATCAATTCGCTGGTTGGCTTTACCGGCGATTTGGGGCATTACGTTATTGACTGGTTCTTTTTATTATGCATAACAGCAATTGCTTCTGTTGGCATTCTCGTCGGCGCTCAGTTAGCCAAAAAGATACCTTCGGAGAAATTAAAAAGAGGATTCGGATGGTTTGTGCTGGTGATGGGCATGTATATTATTGTGCAGGAAGTAATGATATTGTGGGGGTAAGATAGCGATCAGGTATCAGGAGCGTAACTGCTAACGAGAGGATGAACGCTTCTTCTTTCACCTCTTTAGTTTTTGGTTTATCGTTTGTGGTTTACTGTTGCATTTCGCTTCGGATTTCGAATTTATGGCTTCAGGCTTTGTCTTTTACCTGATTCTTAGCCTTCCTCCGGGCTTGGTATTTTGAAGTATCTTTGCAGCAATAAAATATAAGGTATGAGAGTAGAACAAATATATACCGGCTGCCTGGCACAGGGTGCATACTATATTGAAAGCAGGGGTGAAGTGGCTATTATTGATCCGCTGCGCGAAGTGAAACCTTATATCAGGAGGGCGGAAGCTGATAATGCTAAGATCAAATACGTTTTTGAAACACATTTTCATGCCGATTTTGTATCCGGCCATATTGACCTGGCTGCTGAAACGGGAGCAACTATCGTATATGGCCCAACGGCACAGCCCGAATTTGAAGCTTATATAGCCAAAGACGGCGAAACTTTTACAGTAGGCGATGCCACGATCAAAGTAATACATACGCCCGGACATACCATGGAGAGCGCCTGTTATTTGCTGATGGATGAAAAGGGTAAAGCAAAAGCGCTGTTCAGCGGCGATACCCTGTTCATTGGAGATGTAGGACGTCCTGACCTGGCACAAAAAATAAACAAAGAGCTTACCCAGGAAAAATTAGCCGGATACCTGTACAACTCACTGCATGAAAAGATACTTCCTTTACCGGATGACATTGTTATATATCCCGCACATGGCGCCGGTTCGGCCTGTGGTAAAAACATGAGCACGGAAACTACGGATACGCTGGGCAATCAAAAGAAATACAACTATGCGCTTCAGCCCATGAGCAAAGAAGCATTTATTACCGCGGTAACGGAAGGACTAACGCCCCCTCCGGCCTATTTTCCCAAGAACGTGATGATGAATGTACAGGGCTACGAAAGTATAGATAGTGTGCTGCAGCATGGCACACAGGCGCTGAGCCCGGAAGCTTTTGAAGCGGCGGCCAATGAAACAGGGGCATTAATGCTGGATACCCGTTCACCGGAGCTCTTTGCAAAATGCTTTATACCCAATTCGGTAAATATAGGTATTGACGGGAACTTTGCCCCCTGGGTAGGCGCGCTCATTACGGATATTAAGCAGAACATACTGCTGGTAACCGATGAAGGCCGGGAAGAAGAAGTGGTAACCCGTTTGGCAAGGGTTGGCTATGACAATGCTATCGGCTACTTAGAAGGTGGCATAGCAGCATGGCAAAAGGCGGGTAAAGAAACCGATAGTATAGAAAGTATTTCCGTTGATGAACTTGCCCGTCGCATGAAAGCTGAACCGGAACTGAATATTATTGATGTGCGCCGGGAAGAGGAATATAACACAGGACATCTCCCCGGCTCAAAAAACCTGGCATTAGACTATATCAATGATCATATCAGCGAAGTAGATAAAACTAAAACCGCTTATGTGCATTGTGCCGGTGGGTACAGGAGCATGATCTTTAATTCTATTCTTCGTTCCAGGGGATACCACAACCTTGTAGATATACAGGGTGGGTTTAAGGCGATTGAAGGCTCCGGCAATTTTAATGTGTCTGGCAAAGCAGCTCCTGTTTCAGAATGAGAATAGGGGTGAAGGGTGAAAAGAGAAGTGAGAGGAGAAACGTGAGAAGGGAAGGTTGCAGGTTACAAGTTGCAGGGGAACTCCCGCGAACCTGAAACCTGCAACTTGCGACCTGAAATCTGTCTACGCTTCTCTTAATACGCCAAACTTTTTCTCCAGAACAGGAGCATGCACATACAGCATATCAATGAACGATTGTCCGTAGCGGGCGTAATAAGGCAGTATATTTTCAACCCTTTCCTGCAGGGTATTGCGCGGAAACAGCGCCGATTTTAGTGTATGCAGTTGAGTGCTTTGCACGGCATATCTTTTCTTTTCTGCCCTGAGTATCTTCTTTTCCAAGCTTTTCAATGCTTTTACCGCTTTTGTTTCCAGCGCGTTCACATGCTGTGTAAGGGTGGCATCAACCCGGGCGGTAACCGTTCCAATATGCTTATACAATGCTCCTAATTGCTGTATTTCTTTTTCAAGCGTTAGCTGCAGGCTGCTCCGGGATACAACAATATTATTCAGCAGTAGGGCTTCCGCTTTAAAAAGCGCTTCGGCAGCAATGCCGAGCTTATCCATGAGCTGCCCCATTTTTTTTTCTGCGATTAAAAAAGAATTGCGGAGCAGCAGCACAGGGTATGGCACTCCATATTGCACGAACATGTCTTTTAGCTCGAGCCAGTAAGCAATTTCAGAACCTCCTCCTATAAATGCCACATTGGGTAAAATGGTTTCCTGGTATAAGCCACGCAATACTACATTAGGACTGAACCTTTCGGGATGCGCATGCAATTCATC
>CAYVEI010000136.1:0-13161 GCA_964450515.1 uncultured Terrimonas sp.
AGTTTGCGCTGTGAGCGAAAGCCATTTGTTTACTTCCCCGCACTGGCGAAACTCTTCATCTACGGAAATATAGTAAGTAGGCATTTTGGTTTGAAACCAGTGATTGAGTATATCTCCTTTTTTTTCTTCCATTACCCGTTGGGCGATCTTGTTATAATCGTCTTTCAGGTTTTCGCGGTGGGGCTCGGTTTTGCTTTGTATATAAATGATACGGGCGCCTTTTCTGCCTCTTTCATCGGTAAAAGGAACCGGTTTGGAGTATTCGCCCACTTTTAATTCATTATATACGGGCAAAAGGCTTTTATCGAGATCCTGGATAGTGAGGTAAGGAGAACCCTGGGCGTCTGTAATGGATCCTGCAGTGAACTTGCTGTTCTCGTCTTCGCTGTATTTATCTACCGCTTCACCAAAGGAAAGCGTGTTAGCCACCAGCCTGGACCGTACGGTATCTAATTTTGCAATGGCTTCATTAATTTCCGTATCGGTGATCTGTGGTATTTTAAGGATATGGCGTACTACCACATCATCGCCTGTTCTGCTCACCAACTGTATAATATGATAGCCGAACTTTGATTTCACTACCCGCGATATCTGGCCTTCTTTTAAGGCAAACGCAGTTGAAGAGAAGGCGCCATCCACGCTTTTATCGTTCCTGTTAAATTCAAACCGGCCACCCACTTCCTTGGTACCCGGGTCATCACTATACATTTTGGCTACCCTGTCAAAAGAGGTAACGCCACTCTCAATTTGTCTTTTATATTCCGCCAGCTCATCCTGCGCATACTTTTCAAGTTCACGGCTTGCTTTGGCATATGCTACTACCTGCTTTATTTCCAGCTCGGTTTCGTAAAAGCGAAGGCTGTCTTTGGGTATCTTTTCAAAGTAATCCCTTACTTCGGTGGGTGTGATCCTTACATTTTCAATAATAGACCTTTGCATGGCTTCCGACAGCTTCTGCTCTTTAATGGCAATGCGGTTATCTTCCTTAATCTGGTAAATGCTTTTCCCCGCTATCTGTTCCAAAGCTTCTTTACCTCCATAGGCGCCAATATAATACCTGATACGCTGATCCAGCTCCGCTTCTATCTCTTCGTCGCTTACGGGAAGGGAGTCTTTCTGCGCCTGCAGCATCAGCGCTTTTCTTACCATCATTTGCTGCAGCAGCACACAACCCGCATCGGCCGGGAGCTCATGTCCCTGCCTTTTCTCATCTTCAATAAAATTGGTAATATCCGATTTGAGAACGATCTTATCACCAATTACAGCGATGATCTTATCTGCCAGCACTTTTTTCGACTGCCCGCCCTGCGCCAGGGCTAAGCAGCCCATTGCCAAAAAGCTGATAATAAATAGAAATTGTTTCATAATTAACCTTTCAAAGCCATTCAAAAATAAAGGCATTTCACCGCAGGGGCAATACAGCCCGCTTATTTAACAAAGGTTTACAAGCTCCTTTTTACTTCTTCAATTTCAAACGCTTCCACCACATCGCCCACTTTAAGATCGTTGTAATTCTTAAGGGTAAGTCCGCATTCCATACCGCTTGACACCTCTTTCACATCATCTTTATAGCGTTTCAGCGATCCCAGTTCCGCGCTTTGACCTTCACCGGTAGGATAAATTACAATGCCGTCGCGGATCAGGCGCACCTTAGAATTACGGCTTATTTTACCGTCTAATACCTGGCAGCCGGCAACAGTTGCCTTATCGAATTTATATACTTCCCGGATCTCAACATTTGCTATTATTTTTTCGGTAATGGTGGGCTCCATCATACCTTCCATTGCGCTCTTTAATTCTTCAATAGCGTTGTAGATGATAGAATAAGCCTTGAGTTCAACTCCTTCTTTTTCAGCCAGCCTGGCTGCCTGTATAGAAGGACGTACATTAAATCCTACAATAATAGCGTCTGACGCGGCGGCTAACAGCACATCGCTTTCGGTAATAGCACCCACTGCTTTATGCACTACAGATACGGCGATCTCTTCGGTAGATAATTTCTGCAATGAATCGCTCAGCGCTTCTACCGAACCATCCACATCGCCTTTAATAATAAGGTTAAGCTGCTTAAAGTTGCCCAGCGCCAACCGCCTTCCGATCTCATCAAGGGTAATATGCTTCTTGGCGCGTATACCCTGTTCCCTGAGTATTTGTGCCCGGCGGGTAGCGGTATTTTTGGCTTCACTTTCGTCCTGGTGTACCTTAAATTTTTCACCGGCCTGGGGAGCGCCGTTCAATCCCAGTATCTGCACAGGACTTGAGGGCCCGGCTTCTTCTAAGCGCTGGTTACGTTCATTAAACATGGCCTTTATACGTCCGTAAAACTGTCCGCTCACAATAATATCACCCTGGCGCAGGGTACCGCTCTGAACCAGCATCGTGGCCACAAAGCCGCGGCCTTTATCTAATGAAGCTTCAATGATCGTTCCTGCTGCTTCGCGCTGCGGGTTGGCTTTAAGATCCAGCAATTCTGCTTCCAGCAGAATTTTTTCAAGTAAAACATCTACATTAAGCCCGGTTTTGGCAGATATCTCCTGGCTCTGGTACTTTCCTCCCCAATCTTCTACCAGGATATTCATTGCAGACAACTGCTCTTTTATTTTTTCGGGAGCAGCTCCTTCTTTATCTATTTTATTAATAGCAAAAATCATGGGTAGCCCTGCTGCCTGGGCATGGCTGATGGCTTCGCGTGTTTGGGGCATTACCGCATCATCGGCTGCAATTACAATAATGGCCACATCGGCTGCTTTGGCTCCACGGGCACGCATGGCGGTAAAGGCTTCGTGACCCGGTGTATCGAGGAAGGTAAGTTTCTTTCCGGAAGCTATGGTTACCTGGTAGGCGCCCATATGCTGGGTGATGCCCCCGGCTTCGCCGGCAACTACCTTTGCGCTGCGTATATAATCGAGCAATGATGTTTTACCATGATCCACATGACCCATTATGGTAATAACCGGCGCCCGTGGTTGTAAATTTTCGGGGAGCTCTTCTATTTCTTCGCCTTCATCTTCATCTACATCATCTATTCCGATAAATTCTACTTCAAAACCAAATTCACCGGCTACCAGTTCTATTACTTCTGCATCAAGCCGCTGGTTGATAGATACCATTATACCCAGTCCCATACACTTGCCTATTACCTCGGCAAAGCTCACATCCATAAGGTTAGCAAGCTCGCTTACCGTTACAAATTCAGTTACCTGCAGCTTATTATCGTCCTGCATTTCACCGGCAAGGTGCTCAGCTTCTTCGCGGCGCGCCCTTCTCATTTTTGATTTGGCGCTCTTTCCTCCTCTTGAAGACCCGGCCAGTTTTGCCTGGGTTTCCCGTATCTTATCCTGTATTTCTTTGGCATCAATTTCCTTCACTTCCCGGCTGTCTCTGCGTTTGTCTCCGGACCTGCCATGACCAAACCGTCCGCCGGCTGCGCCGCCCTGTCCCGGTTTCCTGTCGCCTTGCTTCTGGATAGGGGGGCGGGTACCTTCTCTTCTTTGCTGGGGCCGGTTTTGATCGCCGCCCTGGTGAGATTGTCCCTGGTCTCTTTTTTCTATAGGTATGCGCTTGCGCTTCCTTTTTTCTTCCTGTGGTTTGGAAGCCGGCCGCGATTCGGCATCAACAGGCAGGGTAATTTTACCCACGATCCTGGGGCCCTCTAATTTTTCGGCACGAATATTTTCTATTACCGTATTCTCCTCTTCTTTCGTTTCATTTGCCGGGCTTATTTCGGGCGTTGTGGTTTCCGGCGTTGCATCAACGGCCCCGGGTATAACCGTTTCCGTTGCAGGTGTTTCTTCTTTTGTTAGGGTTGTTTTTTCTTCCGGTGCTTTTTCTGTTGCTTTTTTCTTAACCGCTTTTTTCGGCCGCGTGGAAGAATCTATGGCACTCAGATCAATTTTGTCTAATATTTTGGGGCCTTCAATTTCAGGCGCTTCAATTTTAGTGATCTCCGGCTGGGAAGGTATTTCAGACGCCGGTGGCTGTGCAGGCGGTACTTCCGGTTCCGGAATTTGAGCTGCAGGTATTTCTGTGGTAACCGGTGTTTCTTTTTCGGCCGGCTTTTTCTTTACCTCTTTTCTAAATAAAATTTCTTCCTCATCCTTCTTTTTCCTGCCCTCTATAACATTGCCTTTGGGTATCTCTATCTGGTCGCTTTTAGCTTTGGCGGCCTTGTCAGATGAAAACTCCTGCTGGAGGGAAAAATACATATCCTCCGTTAGCTTGCTGGTGGGCTTCAGCTCATCTTTAGCAAAACCTTTCCCTATCAGGAAATCAATGAGTGTTTCCTGCCCGATATTAAACTCCTTGGCCGCTGCTAATAAGCGTGGTAATTTTATTTCAGCCATACTTTTTTTTCCCGTATCTCTGATCAGAATTTACGGGATTTGTTTATTTTATTCTGTTCTTATTAAATGGGCGTCCCTGCAGGGGTCTTTACCCTTTTTGAAATTCCTCTTCCAGCACTTTTCTCAGGTCTTCAATGGTTTCTTTTTCAAGGTCGGTCCTTCTTTCCAATTCTTCTGTTGTTAAATCTAATACACTGCGGGCTGTATCGCATCCTATGCGTTTCAATTCATCAATTACCCAGGTATCAATTTCGTCTGCAAATTCGTCTAAGTCAATATCAAACTCTTCCGTTTCGTTCTCATCATCTCTGAATACATCAATTTCATACCCTGCCAGCTCGCAGGCTAATTTGATATTTACGCCTCTTCTGCCAATGGCCAGCGATACCTGGTCGGGCTTAAGATATACATTCGCGTGCTTTCTCTCCGCATCTATTTCCATAAAGCTCACTTTGGCAGGCGTTAATGCACGCTGGATCAGTAGCTGGGTATTATTGGTCCAGTTAATAACATCTATATTTTCATTTTTCAATTCACGAACAATACCGTGAATGCGGCTTCCCTTCATGCCTACGCAGGCGCCTACTGGGTCAATACGGTCATCATAAGACTCTACGGCCACTTTTGCCCTTTCGCCGGGCTCCCTTACTATTTTACGTATCACGATCAGTCCGTCAAAAATTTCCGGAACCTCAATTTCGAGTAATTTGGCCAGGAAAGAAGGATGTGTTCTGGATAAAATAATAACAGGTGAATTATTCTTCAGTTCTACTTTTTTCACTACGGCCTTTACATTCTCCCCTTTCTTAAAATAATCCGACGGTATTTGTTCCGATTTGGGTATAATAAGCTCATTACCGTCTTCATCTAATAATAATACTTCTTTTTTCCATACCTGGTATACTTCGGCGCTAATAATTTCTCCCACGCGGTCGGCATATTTTTTAACCAGGCTGTTTTTCTTAAGATCACTGATCCGGCTGGCTAAGGTTTGCTTGGCTGCCAGGATGGCCCTGCGGCCAAAATCAAGAATATCTACTTCCTGGAATAATTCCTCCCCTACTTCAAAATCCGGTTCAATTTTAATGGCATCGCTGTATGCAACTTCAGCCACGGGATTTTCCACCTGCCCGTCTTCTACAATCGTACGGCGATGGATAATTTCAAGGTCTCCCTTTTCGGTGTTCACAATCACGTCAAAGTTCTCATCGGAACCGTATTTTTTACGGAGCAGGGTTTTAAATACGTCTTCCAGCACCTTCATTAATGTAGGCCGGTCTATATTCTCCGCGTCTTTAAAATCCTGAAAGGATTCAATAAGATTAATACTTGCCATATTACAGCTTTTTATCCTTCAGCCAAACTAAGGTATAACCTTCATTTGGTAAGGGGCGTTAAAATTGAATTTGAATTTTAGTTGTTTTAATGTTATCAATGCGTATGGTATGTTCCAATACTTCCTGCTTTTTATTTTTCCCTTTTACTTCTTCCACCTGTATTGCGGCATCGCTTACTGCCTTCAGCTTTCCCTCCACTTTGCTGCCGTCATTCAATAGCACTTCCACGCTTCTGCCCGTATTTTTAATATACTGCCGCATCAGCTTTAATGGCTCGTCCAAACCCGGAGAAGACACTTCAAGCGAAAAATTGCCATCGGTAAACACGCCGCTCTCTTCTATCTGCTTATACAAAGCCCGGTTGTATTTTACGCACCTGTCTATTGACACCCCCCCATCGGCATCCAAAAATACTTTTACGTTGTTCGTTGGATTGATCCTGATTTCCACTAAAAAATAGTCGGGGCTTTCTTCCAGCAATGTGGTCATCATTCGTGTTATTACCCCAATTGTTGCCTCGCTGCTCATAGTCTGATAAATGAAGAAGGGAACGAATCGTTCCCTTCTACCGTTCTTTTTCCTGCGGCAAAGTTAGGGTATTCATATAAAGCACAAAAATTTTTTACCCCCTCCGTTTATCTTATTGCCAAAAGCGTAAAATTAAGCCTGTAACATTTCCCCGGCCGATGGCAGTTTTATACCATCCGGAACAAAACTACCCTACTTACCGCTCCACCCATTTCCCACATTCCCACATTTCTCACATTTCACCCATTTCATATCTTGTAATAACTCCTGTACCACTCAATAAAACGCTGTATACCTTCCTGTATTTTTGTGTTGGGCTTATAATGCAAGCTGCTCACCAGGTCGTCTACATCGGCACAGGTGGCGGCAACATCTCCCGGTTGCATGGGGAGGAGTTGCTTTTCGGCCTTTTTGCCCAGGCTTTCTTCAATGGCCTCAATAAAATCCAGTAAGCGAACCGGGTTATTATTTCCAATATTATATACTTTATAGGGAGCGGTAGAAGTAGCGGGGTCGGGGTGGGCAGCATCCCAGGAACTGCTACCGGCCGGGGGATTATCAATTACTCTTACTACGCCTTCTACGATGTCGGCTATATAGGTAAAATCCCTTGCCATATTACCATTATTAAATACCTGTATGGGCTTATTTTCGAGTATGGCTTTGGTAAATAAAAACAGGGCCATATCCGGTCTTCCCCAGGGGCCGTATACCGTAAAAAACCGGAGACCTGTAGTGGGTATTTTAAACAAATGACTATAGGTATGCGCCATCAGCTCATTGCTTTTTTTACTGGCAGCATATAAAGAAATAGGATGATCTACATTATCGGATGTGGCGAAGGGCGATTTACCGTTAAGCCCATATACGCTCGAACTGCTGGCGTATGCAAGGTGTTTTACATTATTATGGCGGCAACATTCCAGTATATTAAGAAACCCTACAATATTACTGTTAAGGTAGGCATCAGGATTCGTAAGGCTATAGCGTACCCCCGCCTGGGCGGCAAGGTTACATACTTTGTCGAATTGCTGGGATGCAAATAGTTTTTCCAGGTTCCCTTTATCTTCTAACTGAAGCTGAATAAAGTGGTAATTAGCATTTTTGGAACTGGGTACCAGCTTATTATATTCAATAGCTTCCTTTTCAATACCGGCAGTTTGCAGGCGGGTATACTTGAGATTTATATCGTAATAATCATTAATACTATCCAGTCCCACTACTTCATCTCCCCGTTCTACCAGGTAATTAGCCAAATGAAATCCTATAAATCCTGCTGTACCGGTAATTAATATTTTCATACTTTATAATTTATAGCTGCAAAGTAAGTAAACTAACAGCAAATAAAGCCCGAAGCCGGAAGCGCTATATTTGAAAGGAATACAAAGTACCAAATCATAAAAAACAAGAAACAAATAAATTCCAAATATCAAATACTTTCATGCGTAAGCTTTTCCGCATTTTCAGCAAACTGTAGCGCATCAATAAACTCCTGCAGGTCGCCGTTCATTACATTATCAAGATTATATACGGTAAGGCCTATACGATGATCGGTAACCCGTCCCTGCGGAAAATTATAGGTTCTGATCTTTGCCGACCGGTCGCCTGTGCTCACCAGGCTTTTCCTGTGCCGTGCAATTTCGTCTTCCTGCTTGCGCACCTGTTCTTCGTACAGCCGGGTACGCATCATCTGCATGGCTTTTTCACGATTTCCCAATTGCGAACGTTCGGTTTGACATATAATAACCGTGCCGGTAGGAATATGCGTTAACATTACCTTGGTTTCTACTTTATTTACATTTTGTCCGCCCGCACCGCCGCTTCGTGAAGTTTCCATTTTAACATCGCTTTCCCTCAATTCAAAATCCACTTCATCCGCCTCCGGCATTACCGCCACGGTAGCAGCGCTGGTGTGCACCCGCCCGCTGGCCTCGGTATGCGGTACCCGCTGCACCCGGTGTACGCCGCTCTCAAACTTCAGCGTACCATACACATCTTCGCCTGCCACTTCCAGCTCAACTTCTTTGTACCCGCCAACGGTACCTTCATTTTCGCTAAGGATAGCCGTTTTCCATCCCCTGCCTTCACAATAACGGATGTACATGCGCAGCAAATCGCCCGCGAACAACGAAGCCTCATCCCCTCCCGTTCCGGCACGTATTTCCAGGATAGCATTCTTTTCATCCTGCGGGTCTTTGGGTATCAGCATCTGGCGGATCCCGCCTTCCATCTTTTCCTTCTGCTCTTCCAATAAAGGCAACTCTTCCTTGGCCAACTCCCGCATTTCTGCATCATCTCCATGCAATACTTCCGTATAAAATGCAATATTCTCCAATACCTTTTTATATGCATCATACGACTGCACAATCTTTTCAAGACTACGGTATTCCCTGCTGGTAGCGGTAAACTTTTTATTGTCATTTACAATTTCCGGATTGGTTAACGCAACACCCAACTGGTCGAATCTTGCCTTTATCGCTTCTAATTTGTCTAACATCGCTATGGTTCCACAATTGCCCGTGGATGGTTTTGTGTTATTTTTGTGTTCCCGGCTTTTGAACCGCTGCGCAGCTTATCTTGCGTCGCACCCTTCGGGTTCCGGCAGGCTTTTCAGCTTTTCAGGGCAGCAAAGTTAATTCAGCTATGGCGTATTGCAAATTTCAGGCAGATCAATTATTTACCGGGCGCCAACTGCTCGATCATTCACATGTGCTTGTTACCAACGAAAAGGGAACCGTACAGGATATCATAACAGCCGATGCCGGGGAGGATATTCAGCAATTCAGCGGTATGCTTATGCCCGGACATGTAAACTGCCACTGCCACCTGGAGCTCAGCCATATGCGCAACCATATCCCCGCAGGGCAGGGACTTACCGCCTTTATATCGGCCGTAATGCGTTCACCGCAGGTTGAAGAGGAAGAAAAAAACCGGCACATGGCTTTGGCCGACCGGGAAATGTACAATAATGGAATTATAGCTATTGGCGACATTTCCAATCAAACCTGTTCTTTACGGCAAAAAGTTAAAAGCCCTGTACAATGGTATAATTTCCTTGAAATAACCAATCTTGATGACACAAAAGCCGCAGAACGGGTGGCACAATACGGCCAGATGGCAGATGAATTCACGCAGGCGCTTCCGGCTGATTCAGCAACAGCACTTTCCCCGCATGCTATATACAGTGTTTCCCCACTCACTTTTTCTCTTATCAATACCCATACAAAAAATAAAACAATAACCATACATAACCAGGAATGCGCAGACGAAGATGAACTGTTCATCAAAGGAAGCGGCCTTTTCATTCAATTTTATGAAAGTATCGGCCGCAAATCTGTACCGTTGCCTGTATCCGGAAAAAGCAGCGTGCGTACATGGCTCCCCTATTTCAACAACGGGCAAACCATCATCCTGGTGCACAATACCTATATGGCTGAAGAAGATATCGTGTTTGCCAATGCCTACGCTTTACAAAACGGGTTGCGGTTAGTATATTGTTTTTGTCCCAATGCCAATTTATATATAGAAGAAACACTACCACCGCCTGATCTTTTCATCAAACACAATTGTCATATCGTTCTGGGAACAGATAGTTATGGCAGCAACAGGCAATTAAGCATTACCAGCGAAATGGCGGCTATTCATGCTCATTTCCCGCATATTCCGGTAGCTACCCTGCTGCAATGGGCTACCTTAAACGGAGCGGAGGCCCTGCATTGGGAAAACAACCTGGGCAGCTTTGAAAAAGGCAAAAAGCCGGGCATCGTACTGGTAAAAAAAGATTTAAGCGATTCGGTAAGGATCCTGTAAACCGGCTCCTCCTTATCTTTGTTTGTTTATGGGCCACAAAAAACTAATACGGTTTGAAGCCATTAAAGCGTTCCCTAACGTATTGCAATACCCGCAGGGTATGCAGGGAAAATGGAACGCCTTTTTTGACAACAGCAATGGCATTACGCTGGAGCTGGCCTGTGGCAAAGGGGAGTATACGGTAGCACTGGCGCAAAAATACCGCAGCCGGAATTTTATTGGCATTGACCTGAAAGGCAACCGGATATGGGCAGGCGCAAAAAAATGTTTGGAAGAAAAAATTAAAAATGCTGCGTTTTTACGCACACAAATTGAAAAGATCACCGATTACTTTGCCGCAGGGGAAGTGCAGGAAATATGGATCACCTTCCCTGACCCGCAATTGCGGCTTTCCAGAGCAAAGAAGCGGCTCACGCATCCCCGGTTTTTACGGCTGTACCGGCAAATCCTTGCGCCTGGTGGTTTTATTCACTTAAAAACAGATTCACCCAACCTGTACCATTTTACTAAATTAGTGTGCGCATTGTATGAGCTTCCCGTAACGGAAGATGATGAGCATGTATATGCCCGGCAGGAGATCAGCGAAGAGCTGAAAATAAAAACCTATTACGAAAGCTTAGATATTGCCGGAAGTAACCGGGTGCATTATTTAAAGTTCAGCCTGCCCCAACAGCTTCCACCGGAAAAAGATGAGCAACTAAAGCAATTCATGCATGAAACGCAGATCAAAACCGGCGGTTGCAAATAACAAAACCGTTGTACCGGCAAAAGTAAAACGAAAGGATTCTTTTTTTGAATCGGTATATGATGTGGTACGGCTCATACCCAAAGGCCGCGCCACTTCATACGGCGCCATTGCGGCCTATTTAGGCGCCAGGCTGTCGGCCCGCATGGTAGGCTGGGCAATGAATGCGGCAGGCGTCGCGCTTCCGCCGGTACCGGCGCATCGCGTAGTAAACCGCAATGGCATGCTGAGCGGCAAACATCATTTTGCCACGCCCACTTTAATGGCGGATCTTTTAAAAAGCGAGGGCATAAAAGTTAAAAACGATACCATTGTAAATTTTGAACAAATATTCTGGGACCCCGCCAAAGCATTAGAACCCGGATAGCAAGAGGATACTGATGCCCGTAGGGCAGGTACCGGTGCACGCAGATAACCAATAATTTTTACGCTGTTTTTATAGTATCTCCCGGCCATATTTTACTCTATACAAAGTTGATGCATAAGCCATATAGAATAATCCTGCCATTGGCTGTTTTTTGCTTTTTTTCAATGGCTTCCTGTTCAAATAAAAAATTAAACATGCCAATGCGTTTCACGGAAACACAGCTTACCCATGACCGTTATGGTCATTTCCTTAATTCAACCCAGGTTTTTTCTCCTGATGATGAATGGATCGTATACGATACCCGCAATGATGATGGCGGTATTGGCGTTACCGGCAGCATTGAAATGGTAAACGTATCAACAGGTAAAATACAAGCCCTGTACCATACACAGCATCAAACCCAATATGGCCCGGGCGTAGGGGCGGCAACCTTTTCTCCGGCTGATCCTACCGTTTTATTCATTCATGGCATTCGTAATGCCAACGAAGAACATCCCTATGGTTTTACCCGCCGTACCGGTGTGGCTATCCATACCGCCCGGCCTTTTGAGCCTGTATTTATGGATGCCCGCAATATAACACCTCCTTTTACACCCGGGGCTTTGCGCGGAGGAACGCATGCGCATTCCTGGAGCGGCGACGGGCAATGGATAAGCTTCACTTACAATGATTATATCATGGAGCAACTGTCTAAAACAGATACTGCCGTTAAGGACCTGAGAACCATTGCCGTAATGATGCCCGGAAGGGTAACCGTGCCTGACGATGGCGCCATGGAAAATAATAATGGAGCATATTTTTCAGCAGTAGTGGCAAAGGTTACGGAAAACCCCGAACCGGGAAGTGATGAGATAGACAAAGCGTTTGATGAGGGCTGGATTGGCAGCAAGGGATACCAAAAACCGGATGGAAGCCGGCAGCACCGCGCTGTTGCATTCCAGGGCAATGTACGCAATGAAAAAAACGAAACAATAGCGGAAGTTTTTGTAACCGATATCCCGGATGATATTACCCAAGCCTCCCCCGGCAGTTATTTGGAAGGAACTGCCCATACCCGGCCTGATCTGCCGTCAGGAGTGGTACAAAGAAGGATCACCTATAGCCGGGAGGGCATTCAGGGGCCAAGGCATTGGTTGCGCACCACCCCCGATGGAACCCTGATCTTATTTATGGCAAAAGACCAGAAAGGTATTACACAGGTTTTTGGCGTATCACCCAACGGCGGCCCTGTTAGCCAGATCACTTTTAATGATTTTTCTATCCAGGGGCCTATTAATATCAGTCCGGATGGTAGTTATGTTTCCTATATAGCCGATAACAGTGTATTTATTACCGGTTTACAAACCCATGCGTCTGAAAGGCTAACCCCCCGCGATTCCACTGAGGAAGCACCCTTCGGGGCAGCAATATGGTCGAACAATGGCCAAACATTAGCTTTCAACCGCCGGGTTAAAAAGGAAGGAAAGCCATATATACAAATATTTTTATTGAATCGCCCTCCATCTTAGAGACTTCAAACCCGGATGCAACGTATGAACAGAATAATTGCTCCATAATAGCAAAACAAACTGAAAATACTAACGTTATCTGTTACATTTTCACAATATGCTTGCCCGGTAAACAACAGAAGTTTAGCTATGAATTACAGACAATCCCTTTTTTATTGCACGGTTATTCTTATAGCATGCAGTAGCTGTTCCCGTTATTATTACAGGCCCAATGGCGTAAACACCCCCCTGTTTACAGATGCCGGGCAGGCGCACCTGAGTGTAGCAGGAAGCATAGGCGGTAATAACGGAGATTATGACTATGAGGGGATCCGGTATGTTTTTGATTTGCAGGCTTCGGTTTCCCCTGTAAAGCACCTGGGTATTATAGCCAACTACAGTACTTACGGGTATACGCCCGATAATCCCGATGCCATTAATGGCAATGTGGATGGCAAAGCCCGCTTACTTGAGTTTGGCGTGGGCGGCTATTACGCCAAAGGCAACAAATTTAAAATGGTTACCGACTGCTATGTGGGTTATG
>CAYVEI010000137.1:0-13107 GCA_964450515.1 uncultured Terrimonas sp.
TATCGCATTATATTCCGCTTTGATGGTCATAATGCTTATGACCTTGATTATATAGATTACCATTAAAAAGAAATGTTATGTTAAAAAGAAAAATGAGAGTTATTCATCCGGGCGAGGTGTTGAGGGAAGAGATAATAGAAGCCAAAGGGCTTACTATTACTGAAACTGCCCGGTTGCTTGGTGTTACAAGGACAAATCTGTCTAATATCGCCAATGAAAAATCTGATATAAGCCCGGAAATGGCTTATCGTATCGCGTTGGTTTTCGGAGGAACAGCAGAGATATGGGCAAATTTACAAACGAAGTATAATCTGCACGAAGCTGCACAAAAGATTAAAGCTTTTAAACTTAAACCATACCGCCCTGGCAGCAGCAAGACTGTTCGTGCTTAACCACAATTCTATATCTGATCCTATAAGTTCCAATCAGGGAACCGCCTAAGACCCCAACGGGGTACATAAAAGAATTTCGTGGATAAAACCGTCTATAACTTATGCAATACCCCCGCCACCGCCGCCCCAACAGCCGTATTTAGAAAGTTCACTACATTATTAGTAAGCAGGCCTCTGTTTTCTAAAGTAAGGCCCAGTATGGAATCTGCTATGTTACCTATCGTACCTGCTACGATTATAACCAGGAAATGCTGCGCATTCCAACCGGTGCCCAAAACATATATTAAAGCAATAATAATGCTTCCGACAATGCCAGAAATGCTTCCCTGAAGGCTTACCGCGCCATTAGCACCACGTTGCATTTTTCGGAAAGTGAGCATGTGATAGTAGCTTTTGCCATAAACATTGCCCAATTCCGACGACAGCGTATCGGCAGTGGCAGCAGAAAAGCATCCCGCGATCATCAGGTACAGCGCTTCGGCCGCCTCCGGGGTGTATTTTGCCAGTAAAGCCAGGACAGCGGCTGCGCCTGCATTAGCGAAAACCTGCCCTGCATTTCTTTTTCCCTGTTTTTCTTCAGCCAAACCATTCTTCATTTTTATATTGAGCTTCCATCCGGTAGCGCCAACACCCACGATAAAAAAGGCCGCTAATAACCCAATGCCTGTAAAGCCTCCTCCCGTAAAAATAATAACCGCCAGCAAGCCTCCGGTAAGCGCCGCCGCAACCGTTAACTTTTTTTTCAGCACACTAAAAAGCATGCCTGCTGTTATGATGATAAAAGCTGCCAGGTAAGATACATCCATGCAGTGCAAATGTAAGCCATGCGCTTTTCAACGCTCGAAAAAGTATGCGAAGTATTGGAATGCCAGCCGGGAGATATCATGGAATTCAGGGAATAAACGTTTATATAAATGGAAGTACACATTATAGCAATAAACATAAGGCATATGAAGGGGGTATCCTTTATGTTTAGTCAATAGGAGTGTGCTTACGACTGTTGAAAATTGTTATCAGGTACAGAGGCTTTCTTCCCGAACAGGTTTCCCAAACCAAAATTTTCATCTATGAATTTCATGCCTTTTTCTTCCATGCTTTTTTTTCCACAATTTAACAGGGCGTTTGTATTTCACTGGTTTTTTATGAACTGTCAAAACGGAAACATATATTGCAACAGGTAAAATTTTCTTCGTCCAAACAAAAACATTTGGTACAGCAGATTTTTCACTATGGCTTTCATTTTATAGTTCCGCTTTTCATAGCCCTGTTGCTATACCGGCAACACTGGCTGAGGGCCTATATTGTTTTGCTGCTGACAATGATGGTGGATATTGATCATTTGCTGGCTACGCCTGTATATGAAGCATGCAGGTGCAGTATCGGTTTTCATTTGCTGCATAGCTACCCGGCCATCGGTGTTTATATGCTATTGTTATTTTTTAAACCCGCCAGGTTAGTGGCTATTGGCCTGGTGTGGCATATGGCTACAGATTATATTGACTGCCTTTTGCAGGCAGTATATTGTAAATGAAAAATTTATCGCTCCGGAAATTTTGTTATTCTAAGCTTCTTTCTTAACTTTTAGCCATGTTGCTACCTGTGGTTCCTATATGGAAACAAGCACCGTTCATACGCCTGCTCATCCCACTGATATTGGGGATAATGCTGCAATGGTACCTTCCGCTTTCTGTAAAAAGCACCTGTATTATTGCCTGCATCGCACTATTGCTTTTCCTGCTTGCCCAATGTTTACGCGGTTATCTTTTATTCCTGCACAAATGGATATATGGCTTTGCTCTTATGATAATGATCCTGCTGTTTGGAATAACCATCACGCATTTTAAAAATATTACCCACCAGCAAAGCTGGTTCGGACATTTGTATAACGACAGCACGGTTGTGGTTGCTGTTTTATCGGAGCCTTTAATTGAGAAAAATAATTCTTACAAAGCCAATGCTACGGTGCATGCGCTCATACGCGGCGATAGCATGGTTCAGGCTAAAGGTGGTATCCTTATTTATTTTAAGAAAGACAGCAGCCTTTTGTCGAAATTAGACTACGGATCAACCATTGTCTTTAAGAAAAGATTACAGGCTATTCAAAACTCCGGCAATCCCGGAGCATTTGATTATGAGCGATATTGTCTTTTCCAGGGCATCACACACCAGGTATATCTTGCTGAAAATGAATTTTCGGTAAACCCTGCGCAAACCCGTTCTGCATATACCCGCTGGCTGCAGCAATCACGTAAGGGATTGTTAGCAATATTGAAAAAGTATATTCCGGGCAAACGGGAAGCCGGTGTGGCGGAGGCATTGCTCATCGGCTACCGCGACGACCTGGAGCGCGACCTGATGCAGGCTTATGTCAATACCGGTGTAATACATGTTATTGCCATATCGGGCATGCACCTGGCCATGATCTATGGGCTGCTGATCATGCTGCTGAAACCACTGCAACGTAATGCAAAAACAAAATGGATAGCGGGGTTGATCATACTATCGGTATTATGGCTGTTCACTTTACTTTCAGGAGCGGGGCCTTCCATTTTAAGAAGCGCTGTTATGTTTTCCTTTATTGTAGCGGGAGAAAGCATGCGCAGGAAAGTATCGGTATATCACACGTTAAGCGCATCAGCATTTTTCCTTTTATGCCGGAATCCTTTTTTTCTTTGGGATGTGGGTTTCCAGTTGTCTTATGCAGCCGTATTGAGTATCGTTATTTTTCTGCGTCCCGTTACCCATTGGTTTTACAGTAAGTATACCATTGTAAATCATATATGGAAGCTCATTGCCGTTACGCTTGCGGCACAAATACTTACTACGCCATTAAGCATTTATCATTTTCACCAGGTACCTAACCTGTTCCTTGTCAGCAACCTGGTAATTGTTCCGCTCTCAGGTTTTATATTATATGGTGAGATATTGCTTTGCCTGCTGTGGCTGTTTCCTGCCGCTGCATCGCTTGCAGGGAAAATACTTTCCGCCATGCTGCGGCTTATGAACAATTTTATAACTTTTATAAATGATATTCCTTTTGCCGTTAGTGATAATATTTCCATCTCCATTCTTCAGGCCGGCCTGCTGTACGCTTTTATTATTGCCCTTGCAGTATGGCTAATGAAGCAAAAAAAGCAAATGCTCTCCTATGCCCTGGTGGCGCTGCTGGCCTTTATGCTTTGCCGTGTGACAGACATTGGCATTAAGCAAAAGCAAAGCAAAATTATTGTATACAATATACCCCGGTACAGTGCTGTTGATTTTATAAGCGGAAGCAGTTATTATTTTACAGGGGATGAGGCTTTAACAACTGATCCCTTCCTGTATAATTTTCATTTACAGCCTTCACGGCTCATGTACCGCGCAAAACCGGCAGGTAGCCTGAGCAGTTTCCGGCCGGCATTGCCTTTCTTCTATTTTAACAAGCGGCGTATCCTTTTGCTTGACACCCTCCCGGTCTTATCGCCGCCCGTTGAACCGGTAGATGTGGATATCATTATTCTCTCTAAAAACGCCAATGTGCGCATTAGCCGGCTGCAGCGTTTATTCCGCTGCCGGCAGTATGTTTTTGACGCTTCCAGCCCGGCGTGGAAAATCCGTGAATGGAAAAATGACTGCGATAGTTTACATTTGCGCCGCCATTCCGTGCAGGAAGATGGCGCTTTTATACTTGATTTATAACTTCAGCTCCCTGGGCTAATTATAATGTCCATAGAGTGTACAGCAATATATACTATGCAAAAAAAGATCAGTTCTGCACTTATCTCCGTTTTTTATAAAGACGGACTTGAGCCCGTTGTAAAAGAGCTTCACAGGCTTGGTGTTACCATATACTCTACCGGCGGCACTCAAAAATTTATTGAAGCTATTAACATCCCCTGTGTGCCGGTTGAAAGTCTTACCACTTATCCTTCTATATTGGGAGGCAGAGTAAAAACCCTCCATCCCGTTGTTTTTGGAGGAATTTTAGGCCGCCGCGATGTACTACAGGATATAGCGGAAATGAAGGAATACAACATTCCTGAAATTGACCTGGTGATCGTTGACCTGTATCCTTTTGAAGAAACACTGGCAGAGGCAAAGTCGTCTTCCTTTACCGGAACCGCTGAAGAAGCGGAGAAAATGATCACGGAAAAAATTGACATTGGCGGCCCATCCATGATCCGCGCTGCGGCCAAAAATTGTAAAGACCTGCTGGTTGTAGCGGCTAAAGACGATTATGCAGCCCTGGTAAACCTGCTATCGGATCAAAACGGCGAAACTACTTTTGAGCAGCGCCGCGCGTTTGCTGCCAAAGCTTTTGAAATTGTAATGCATTACGATATTGCCATCAGCAACTACTTCAATCCTTCCGCTGCGGTATTGAATTATGGCGGTAAAGGGCAAATATTGCGTTATGGTGAAAACCCTCACCAGCAGGGTATTTTTTACGGTAACCTGGATACTGTTTTTGATAAGCTGCACGGCAAAGAGCTTTCTTATAATAATCTTGTAGATGTAGATGCGGCCGTTCAGCTCATCAGTGAGTTTTCTTCCTTTGATGGAACGGGAGATGAAGCGGTTTTTGCCATCATTAAGCATACCAACGTTTGCGGAATAGCCGCACGGGGTAGTATTAAGGAAGCCTGGGGTGCTGCTCTGGCAGGCGACCCGGAGAGTGCTTTTGGCGGCGTGCTGGTATGCAACGGGGTAGTAGACAAACCTACCGCCGAAGCGATAAGCGAAATATTTTTTGAGGTGCTGATCGCGGGCGCGTATAATGCAGATGCCCTAAGTGTTTTACAGGGCAAAAAGAACAGGATATTACTTACGCTGAAAGAAAAGCCTGCTGCCACACACCAGTCTAAAACAATACTGAACGGCGTGCTGATGCAGGAAAATGACAAAGGCAATTACACCGAATGGAAAGAAAGCGGGGGCAGGGAAACTACTGCCGGAGAAAAAGAAGACCTGGGTTTTGCCAATATCGTTTGTAAACATTTAAAATCGAATGCCATTGCATTGGTAAAAAATAAACAGTTGCTGGGTAAAGGGTGCGGACAAACCAGCCGTATAGATGCCCTGCGCCAGGCAGTGGAAAAAGCGGGTCAGTTTAAATTCGATTTGAATGGCGCTGTGCTGGCTTCAGACGCTTTCTTCCCTTTTGATGATTGCGTTAAGCTGGGTCATGAAGCGGGCATCACCGCTTTTATACAACCCGGTGGTTCTATACGCGATAAAGATTCCATTGCATATTGCGTGCAAAACAAGCTGGCTATGGTAATTACCGGCTTAAGGCATTTCAGGCATTAACAGGTAACTGCTTTTTAGTGTCTGTAGTATAAAGTGGAACAACAACGATTAACTTGTCATTTCAGGTTTCACAGTTAAAAAAATAATATGGACACTATCTGCACGGTTTGCCTGCAGCACCTGTTATGAAAAACTATATCTACGATATTTACGGCAGGGCTAAAAGCATCATAGAACCTGTTTACCTGCGCAATCAAAGCGACAGAACCAAAGCGGTACTTGCCGTGGTAGTGGTTTGCTTTTTCTGGGGAACCACCTGGCTGGCATCTAAGAAAGGCGTACAGTATATGCCTGCCCTGCAGCTTGCGGGTATACGGCAGTTCCTTGCCGGATCCTTTTTCCTGGGTTATTTTTTTATAAAAGGGTTTAAGCTGCCCACCCGCGATCAGTTTATTCAGTTTGGATGGATGAGCCTGCTGATGATCGTTATCAATAATGGTTTCAGCACCTGGTCTATGAAATATATCCCCAGCGGAATGGGTGCGGTAATAGGCGCGGCATCTCCTTTATGGATCGCCATACTAAGCACATTTGTGTTCAAGGAAACGAAGCTTAATGCCATGACGATCATTGGCCTGCTGCTTGGCATAAGCGGCATCCTCATCATTTTTTCGGATTACCTGCAGGACCTTTTCAATACTAATTTTTCTGTGGGCGTAGTATTGAATCTTATAGCGTCGGTTACCTGGGCCTTTGGTACCATATTTACCGTAAAAAATGCCAAACATGTTAACCCCTATTTCAGCCTGGGCTGGCAGATGTTCCTTGGAGGGATCGTGCTTCTGGCAGTAGCCCGGTTCAGCGGGCAGTACACCCCTTTGTCTAATACAGGAAAGGAAGTGTGGTATTCCATTTTATACCTGGTATTTGTGGGTAGCATCATTACGTATTCCGCCTTCGTTTACGCATTAAAAAGATTACCGGCGCAGCAGGTATCGGTATATGCGTATATCAATCCCATTGTGGCTGTAATTGTAGGTGCTTTGTTGAACAATGAAAAGTTAACCCTCATCATTGCGGCCGGAACGCTGGTAACCATATTTGGAATTTATCTTGTAAATACTGGGTTTAAAAGAAAGGCCAGGATGGAGAGTGAATAGAGGATCATAAAAAAGCAATATTGCCACTGAATACACACGGCGTTTTACTTTGTGATCTTGGCCTTTGTGGCAAAATTACGGATGCTGTATTGATCCTTTCAATTTCCGTAACATAAACTTAATATAGAGGTTACAAATTGATAATCAGCGGTATATGGCTGAGCAAATTCGTTCTGCATAAGTTGTTCATTTTTTTTATCATAATAGGAATATCTTACCTGCAGTTCAAAACCTGCATATATGCATATTACACATACCATGTTAACAACCGCAAGCCCTGAAAGGATCTGGACAATATGGACGGATGTAAAGAACTGGAAACAATGGGATGTAACATTGCGTGAAGCTTTGCTGAAAGGCAGTTTTCAAAAAAATGTTCATGGTGTGCTTATACCTGAAAAAGGTCCTAAAGCGGGGTTTACCGTTACTTCCTGCGATCCTAATTTTTCTTATACCGTTACCACCAAACTGCCGCTGGCTCAAATACACATTCACCGCTTTCTGGGTTATCACAATATGAAAACCACATTTACGCATGAAATATGGGTGGAAGGTCCGTTAAGCTGGATGTGGTGGAAACTGTTTGGCCGCAATGCTTCCAGCCATCTTTCGCAGGCTATGAAAAATGTAAAACAACTGGCAGAAGCCGAAACGTATTCACCACTCACCGCTGACTACTGATCCCATCACTTACCACTGATCTACAGATCCCAGTACACCACTTCTTTTAAAAACAATTCATACACTTCCTTCCAGCCATTGAACATATTATTTGTTCCAAAAAAATTATTGTGCCAGATGCTGATCATGGCGCCATTTACTTTTTTAATGGTATCGTGGTAGTATTGTATTTCACTATAGGCTTGTGAAGGGGTAAGTTTTTGCTCGTAGTATGCGTTGGCATCCATAAAGCAAAAAGGGTATACTAATAATGATGTTTTTTCTTCGCGTGAAAGATCATACCAGTAAAAAGGAGAAGTAATGGAAGCCCGGAAGCCATTAATGGTTCCATAGCCCATTGAAAATTCATTTAAAATGCCATGCTCAATTAATTGCCGGTAAGTACCGGGCAGGGTAAAGCGAATATAATGCTGGCGGCTGTGCACTACTTTCCGGTCAATAATATCTTCCAGTGTTTGTATCTCCTCTTCCAGCAGTTTGCTATCATCACCACTTTGCCAGGAAGGATGTATGCCTGTATTATAGCCCACTGCATGGTACCTGATCAGTTCCCGCATTTCGGCGTGCCGCGGATCAACATTCTTGTCGTATTTACCCGGTGAAGCCGCAACAAGAAAAAAATAATAGGGCTGCAGGTTATATTTTAAATGCAGCGCATAAAGCCATTCGTATACATCAAAAGGATCTTCTTTCTTTTTGGTGAGTACGGCTATTCGTTCTTTCATATCCGCCAGTTCTCCTTTTAGAAGGGAACGCACTAACCCGCCTGCATTTCTTGCAATGCCTTTATGCAGGTACGAAAAGGCGATATCAATATCATAGGTGGGTATAAACCTGAATTTCTTTATCGCGAAGACCAGCGAAGTAAATTTAGACTGCAATGATTTTTGAAAGTCAACAAGCCAGTAGTTGATCAAAGGCTGCTGCAGGAAACCTTCTTTGTACGCTGTGCTTTCGGTGTGCGTGAATCGTCCGTATTCATCAGGCTGATGCGGCAGGTACTCTTCATACCTGCTGAGCAAATAAAAAGAGGCGGCAAAAATATCAAAAGGCAGGTCGCCATTATCTGTGGGGAATAGTATTTTGTATCCGCCGCGTTCTTTGCAGGGAATGTTTTGCGGTGTGATGCCGGTTTCGAATAACAGCGATGCCGGTATTATTTTCAGCTCATCCTGCGCTAAGGTATCGGAAGAATAATTGATCTTAGGCCCTTCATGCTCCATAAATTCATCGGGCCGGGTGGTGAAGGATACGGCTATACCACTCAGGTTATTCAGCAAAACATCCGCTATATATTGTAGTCTTGGGCTGTTATATGTAGAATAGATCAAAAGCATGCATCCACAAAATAAACAAGTAAAAGAACCCAGCCGAAAAAATTACGAAGTACTTTTTATACCACCCCGTATTTAGCGAAGCAGCGTAATCATTTTGGAGGGGTATGCTGCTCTTTCCACATTTCATTAAATGTTTTGGCGGGAAACTGCAATGCGCTTCTGTGTGTTGCCCACCCCTTAAAAAGCTTGTTTACGATCCTGCTTTTTAATTTGCCGTTGCCCATATTCATCATTCCCCGGTGCAGCATGGCCTGCTTCCACCCTTTCCATGCCATTCGTTCTGCAAAGGAAGTATCGTGATGCGTCACAGCATCGTACCGGTTTTCGAGCAATAGCTCATGCAGGTTGATCTTTACGGCGCATACTTCGGTACAATTCCCGCAAAGGGAAGAAGCGTAGCTTAAATGCTTCCACTCATTCAATCCTTTTAAATGCGGTGTAATAACACTTCCTATAGGCCCGCTATACGTGGTGTTATAGCTGTGTCCCCCAATGTTTTTGTATATGGGGCATGCATTGAGGCAGGCGCCGCAGCGAATGCAATACAGGGCTTCACGCGCTTTTGCATTAGCCAGCAGGTTAGTTCTTCCGTTGTCTAATAATATCACATACATTTCTTCCGGCCCGTCTGTTTCGCCGGGTTGCCGGGGTCCGGAAACAATGGTATTGTAAACGGTGATGCGCTGACCCGTGCCATAGGTTGACAGCAGCGGCCAAAAAAGCCCGAGGTCTGAAAAGGAAGGGATTACTTTTTCGATGCCCGCAATGGCAATATGTACAGGAGGCCAGGCGCAGCTTAAGCGTGCATTGCCTTCATTTTCCGTAATGGCTATGGCGCCTGTATCGCTAATTAAAAAATTAGCGCCGGTAATACCTATTTCTGCCTGTGTAAATTTTTCCCGTAAAATATTGCGGGCAACCTGTGTTAATTGCTCCGGGCTGAGCTTTGAATCCGTTCCTAATTTTTCGGCAAAAAGCTTAGCGATGTCTTCCTTGCTTTTATGCATGGCAGGGGTAACAATATGATAAGGTGCTTCCCCATCTAACTGTTGTATATACTCACCCAGGTCTGTTTCTATGCTTTCTATACCATTTTTTTGCAAAAAAGCATTCAGGTGAATTTCCTCCGTTACCATGCTTTTGCTTTTTACAATGGTTTTACAGGCTTTTGCTTTACAGATCATCAATATTTCATCCAAAGCCTGCTCCGCGGTTTCCGCCCATATTACTTTCCCGCCTCTTGCACTAAACTGTCTTTCAAATTCCTCCAATTGCTGATCTAAGGTTTCTATAGCTCTCCATTTCACATTCTTTGCCCTTTCCCTCGCTAAGTTCAGGTCATGGAACTGCAACTTGCCTGCAGGTACCGCAGCATTATATTTACTGATATTGTGATTAATGGTGCGGCGATGCTCCAGGTCGGCCGCTTTGATGGTACTTTTAGCAATAAATGTAGACGCCTGCTCAGTCATGTTCGTCGTAGTATTGTTTGGCTACCTGGTCAAGAACGCTGTAAAAATCCTCACCAAATCTCCTGATTAATGCCTCTTTCAGAAAAACATATACCGGCACTTCTAACTTTTTGCCCAACCGGCAGGCAGGATTACACAGCGTTTCCCGCGGCTCATAGTTTACCAGCTCGTATGTTTTTGTTTTTTTTGTTTTAACCGGGTACAAATGGCAGCTTATGGGTTTTTTCCATTGCGTTTTACCATCTAAATAGGCCTGCTCAATACCGCATTTAATAATCCCCTTATTGTCGTAATGACCGTATGCGCAAATTTTGCCATTAACGGTGGGCGTTACCCAGCCAAAATCCTTATCGTAATAATACCTGCCTTTTTTTTCAATTTCTGCTAATCCTTCTTTGGTAAGATAGGGCTTCACTGCTTCAAAAATGGCATTGAGCGTTTCCGTTTCTTCGCCCGTTAAAGGTGCGCCGGCATCGCCGTCTTCACAACAGCCGCCCTTACACTTCATAAGGTCGCATACAAATTGAGCTTTTACCACCTCATCGCTTACCAGTATGTTATCAATTTCTATCACGCGTTTTTTTTGTAAAGATACTGTATTGTGCAGGAGGGGGAATGTGGAAATGTGAGAAATGTGAAAGGGTGGGAAATGTGGAAGTATGGGAAATTGGAGAAATGTTTATTTTTGAAAGAGAGACTGGTAATGCAAAAGCATAAAGAGGAAAAGGCAGGCACACTATTGAATTATTATTATGTTGTATCAAAAATTCAGACCCTGCACGCAATTAGCTCCTTTTATTGAAACCTATTATATATGGACTTCGCAGGGGGAACCGGTAAGCAACCTCATTGTAGAATCTCCTCCCAACGGGTTTTGCTCTATTGTATTTAATACCGGGGATGCTTATACGCTAAAAAATAAAAAATACGATGCGCTTGCTGTTCCCGGTAGCTTTATTGCAGGACAGTCCATATATAGTTACTCATTGACGTTAAGCGGCCATATAGCTGTTGCCGGAATTGTTTTTAAGCCTGCCGGTCTGGCCTCCTTGTTCCATTTGCCGGTATACGAGTTCACGGAAGAAAGAATGGATTTGAAGAAAAGTACAGATCCACGGATTGTAACAGGTATAGAAGAGCAACTGAAAGTGCTTGCGGATGCTTCGGAAAAAGCAAAGCTGCTGGAACAATTTGTTTTGCAATTATGCAAAAACAATATTCCGGTTCCCGATGAAATTGATATTGCCGCCAACCGTATTGTTGAACTGAACGGTATGCTGTACGTAAATGACCTGCTGAAAGATATATATATGTCGCGCAGGAATTTTGAGCGGAAATTTTTTAAAAAAGTAGGACTTAGTCCCAAATACTATGCGCGTATCCGGCGCTTTTCATTTTTAATGAACAGGATATCGGGTAAAAAGGAAGCAGACTGGGTACAGCTTTTCAGCGACTGTGCTTATTATGACCAGTCGCATTTTATAAAAGATTTTATAGCATTTACGGGCCGTACCCCGCAGCAATATCTCCAGGCAAACAGGGAACTGGCTACTATGGTTGACAAACCGGTTATGAAAGCCCTGCAATAGAAAAGATACACTATAGCTCAATTTTGTCGCAGTTTTACAATGAAACCGGCGCTGGTTGTTATTACTTTTATGCAACAAACAGCGAAAATGAAACAGATCACCTTCCTATTGCTTTTCACCGGGTTTTTATTTCAGTCATGCAACAGCACAACCCCTGAACAGGA
The DNA here is from genome assembly GCA_964450515.1 of uncultured Terrimonas sp. Taxonomy (GTDB): domain Bacteria; phylum Bacteroidota; class Bacteroidia; order Chitinophagales; family Chitinophagaceae; genus Agriterribacter. The sequence continues at coordinate 12,028 of CAYVEI010000137.1, forward strand.
ATCCGCCGCAACTTTGGATGAAGCTAAAGAAATGGAAAAAATTATGCAGGTAATTGAAGGAGAAACCAGTTTCTTTTATAAACGGGATTATGAAAACTGGAAAAAATTTTACATACATGCCGACTATGCTTTTCAGGCCTGGAATAACGGCGACGGCACCATAGATGCCAAAACAGGATGGGCGGCAGTTGATTCGGGCATCGGCAATTACATCAAAACCTATCCTGTGGAACCGGGCGGCAGCAGCCATCCCGTAGTGCTGCGCAAGAACATGATCACAAAATTTTATGCCGGTACCGTTGCCTATTTGTTATGGGATCAGTATAACGGCAACCAGTCGGGCCTGCAATTCCAGTTCAGCAAGGAAGTGAGATTAATGGAAAAGCAAAATGGGGAATGGAAAATTGTAAATGTTTCGGGCTTCTGGGATTATAAAAACTTTGTGCCTGCTGAGAATTTGAAATAAAAAATTTTTAACAAAATAAAATTACACTTATGCCATCCACCATTCGGGAACAACACGCATTAAGCCTTAAAAACGCATGCGTTGAATTTATGTTCGCTTACCAGCAAAAGAATGTAGATAAAATGCTCAGCCTGTGCCATCCTGAAGGAACAGTAGATTTTAAGCCTTTGGGCGATGCCGGAAAAGGTAAGATATATGAGTTGGGAAAAAACATCTGGTCTGCGCTGATCGATTGTTTCCCCGATATTGATAATACCTTAGATGCCGCAGTAGCTGAAGACGATAATACCGTTCGCTGCCAGGTAGTGATACGCGGAACGCAGGAAAAAGATTTTGGAGATATTCCTAATAAAGGATTGCACTTCGACAGTGACCATATTTTTATTTTCCGTTTAAACCCTGATAATAAAATAACAGATATCCGGATCAGTTGGGACCACGGGGATATGAAAAAGCAACTGGGTAGCTGATTTCTGCGCCCGTATTGTAAATGCTCCCGGAATTATTATGCATTGTATCTGTTCTTCCCCGGTTCCGGAAGATAATGCGCTTTTCTCCAACTATTCCTTTCGTAAAAATCTCTTTATACACATACCTGGTATAGCAGGTGCTGC
>CAYVEI010000138.1:0-13085 GCA_964450515.1 uncultured Terrimonas sp.
ATCGCCGTGTTTCCGAATTGGGCAACCCGGCTGTATTGGAAGATTTCCTGCAGCCCGGTATAAAGCAGGTAGCAGCCGGCTACGTTATTTACGGCTCATCTACCATACTCGTGTATGCCACCCGCAGGGGAGTGAACGGATTTACTTTAGACACCGCTATCGGCGAATTTTACCTTAGTCACCCCAATTTGAAAATGCCTTCGCATGGACCTTTTTATTCATTCGATAACCGTTATTATAACCAGGTAGATCAGAAGCTGAAGAATTATGTGGATTTTTGTATCTCCACTACCGAAAATAAGAACGGACCCTATTCCAACCGCTACTATGGTTGTATGGTGGCCGATATTCACCGTAACTTATTAAAGGGTGGAATATTTTTTTATCCGGGGGTAACGGGTAAGCCCAATGGCAAGCTCAGGCTGTGTTACGAATGCAATCCTATGGCTTTTATAACGGAAGTGGCTGGCGGCAACGCTACCAATGGAAAACAACGGATCCTGGATATGCAACCTGAACATATTCACCAGCGCAGTCCTTTGTTTATTGGCTCAAAGGAAATGATGGAGGATGTGACGAACTTTTTACAATAAGCCGGTGCTGGATTAAACGATAAACGTGAGATGATAAACAATAAAGCACTCCTCTCACGTTTCACTTCTCTCCATTCTCCATAGCCAGGCAATTGTACAGGGAGCGACCCCGGCAAGTGAGGAGAATTTGTTTTGTGCTATAGTTTAATCGTTGTCCGCAAAGGCTTTTGATAAAAACTTCAGTACGAAAAATGTAAAAGTATTGTAGGGAAAATTTTTATATTTTGCACTTATTACAAACTTAGTATTTGAATAGCTTATAGATCCATGAAGGGCGAGTATGATGAAATTGAATTACTTATACAGTTAAAGCTGGATAATGCAGAAGCTTTCGACAGTATTTACAGGCACTACAGGAGCCGGGTGCTTGCATTTTCGTATAAGCTTACCAAATCATCAGAGATAGCGGAGGATATTGTACAGGATGTATTTTCGACAATATGGGAACGACGGAGACAAATTGATCCATCCCTCTCATTCCAGGCATACGTAAAGAAAATTGCATTTAATTTAATTATCTCTTACTTCAGAAGGGTTAAGCGCAATAAGGCGATGCTGCAAAAGCTTTATGCCGACATGCAGTCATTTCAACAAAACGAATCTTATGTTGTTGATAAGGATCAGGTTGCGCTTTACAGGAAAGCCATCAATGCATTACCGCTGCAAAAAAAGACCGCTTATTTATTGAGCAGGGATGAATGCCTGAGCTATGAAAGAATTGCCGCCGAGATGGGCATCAGCAAAAATACAGTGCGCAATCACATGACAGAGGCAATCCGCTTAATACGCCAGTATATTTCCAGGAACCGCCTGGTAATCGTAATGCTCTTTTTAGCGCTCGCCAAAAATAAGTATTGAAAAAAAACAGAGGTCGCTGGTACTTTTTTTTCTCCCGGGCGTACTAGGTAAAGTAGAGAGGTGCAATATAAAATATTCCTTCAATGATGCTTAGCAAAGATCATCTCAAAATATTATATGACAAATATAGACGCAATGAATGCAGTGAAGAGGAGTTGCGCGTGTTAGTCAATGAATTGGGAGCAGATTTTCCTGATTTTAAGGGTGACGTGGTATACGAGTTGCTGGAAGCATCATGGGTGGAGGTGCTTGAAGCTGAAGATCTATTGGCACTGGATCTCCCTAAGGAAAATAACGTAGCCGGAGTAAAACGTGGCAGGTTCCCTATACTGTTGCGATGGAGTGCGGCCGCTTGTCTTGCTTTCCTTTTAGGAGCAGGGCTATATGTATGGCTCGGTAATAATGATTTTAAGAAGGATCAGGCAGCTAAAGTAATTGTGCCGGCAGATTTGCCGCCGGGTGAGGATAAGGCTATACTCACGCTTGGGAATGGCGCTACCGTGCAACTGAACAGTACGGATAGCACGGTTGTTGCCACGCTGGGGTATATGCAAATACTTCAAACAGGCAATGGGGAGCTTGTTTATAGCGCCGGGGATGAGCTGCCGGCCGAAATTGCCTTCAACACACTTACAACGCCCAGGGGAGGAGAGTATAAGATAACACTGCCGGATGGAACCAGGGTAAGATTGAATGCGGCTTCATCCATTAGGTTTCCGACGGCATTTTCGGGTGCGAAAAGAGAAGTGACCATTACCGGGCAAGCTTATTTTGAAGTACAGAAAAACCCGCTCAAGCCTTTTATTGTTAATGCCTCGCAGTCGAAAATTGAGGTGCTGGGAACACACTTTGATGTAAAAGCGTATACCGATGAACAGCAGATCAGCGCTACGCTGGTTGAAGGAGCTATCCAATTCAGTAGTGGCGCCATGCAAAAGATTTTGAAGCCTGACCAACAGGCAAAACTCAACACGCTTTCGGGATCAGTAAGCATTAGTGACGTAAATGCCGACAATGAAATCGCCTGGATAAGAGGGCAGATCTATATGAATAGTACAAGCCTTGGGGATCTGATGAAGCAAATATCCCGTTGGTATAACGTTGATGTTGAAATAAAAGCGAAACTTCCGCAAAGGGAATTTCAGGGAGTACTGGACCGGAATGTAAACCTGTCTTATGTGCTGGAAGCGCTTAATGCAAACGGAATTAAGGCTAAGCTGGATGGAAATAAAATTGTAGTGTCGGATAAATAATTTTCTACTGGCCTGCGTACAAAAAGACACCCTTATCAGGCCGGGCTGAAACCCTATGCTTTACACCCATTAAATAAGGCGATAAGACCGCCTGAAACAGGATGCTTCCTGTATTTGTTTAAAACGATCAGCTTCGGCTACCATAATAAATTTTCAACTGCTTTGTTTACTAAAACCAATTTACTAACAACTTAATCAACCAAAACTATGATCACATTAACTTAATAATTACAGGCACAAAAAACCGGGCATTGACTCCCATCAACCACCCGGCAAGTGCTTTGGTGCTTCGTAATGCTGTATTGACTTCAACAAAACAATTTTACTTCATCCAAAACATCTTTCAAGGTATGGAAAAAATAGTTGCATGCCAAAATTTAAGATCCCAACGCTGTTTGACATTAAAAACCTGGAGAATTATGCGACTGATGGGTTTTTTTCTTTTAGTTTTTTCGGTGCATGTTTGTGCTAATAGCAAAGCGCAGAAAATAACATTCAGTAATCCCAAAATGAAGCTGGAAAAGGCGCTTTCCCTGATCCAAAAACAATCCGGGTATTCATTCTTTTGGGACAGACAATTAGTAACCGGTCAGCCGGATGTTGCTTTGAATGTAAGAAATGCATCAGTGGCAGAGGCGCTCGATGCCTGTTTCAAAGGTCTGCCGTTGACTTACGAAATAAAAGGAGCATTCGTGTATATAATGCCAGGAGCCGTAAAGCCGCCGATTCCTGCAGACGATATACCTGTTGCGCAGGTTACAGGAAAAGTTACTGATGAAAAAAATAATCCCCTGCAGGGAGTAACGGTATTAAATGTCAGTACCCAGGCTGCTACTCAAACCAGGGAACTGGGTCAATTTAATATTGAAGCCGAAAGAGGAGATACGCTTGAATTTACTTTTGTTGGATACGAGAAAATAAAACGTAAGGTGGTTTCTCTATCCGATGATCTTGTGATCTTGCTAAAGCTAGCGATCGCTGACATGGATGAAACAGTTATTGTGGGGTATGGCAGCCAAAAAAGAGCGAGCCTTACCGGGTCGGTGGCAACAATCAGTTCTAAAGACTTAACCACTGCCCCGGTTGCGAGCACAAGCAATGCTTTGGTTGGACGTTTACCGGGATTAATAGCCAAACAGGAAAGCGGGCTGCCTGGAGGAGACGCCTCTACTTTGAGCATTCGTGGATTTGGAACCCCCCTCGTCATGGTGGACGGGGTCCAATCTTCTTTTAATAATATTGATGCCAATGAAATCGAATCCATCAGCATATTGAAGGATGCATCGGCTGCAATATATGGCGCCCAGGCAGGCGATGGAGTGATACTGGTTACTACAAAAAGGGGAACAACTGAAAAACCGACCATCAGCCTGCAAAGTTCAGCGACTTTTCAGGCCGTTACCAACATGCCTAAAATGGCGAGCTCCGGCCAAATGGCCGAACTATATACAGAAACGCAGTTGAACCAGGGAATTCCTGAGTCACAACTAAAATTTCCAAAGGAGCAGATTCAAAAATACTACGAGGGTACTGATCCGGATTATCCAAATACGGACTGGTGGAATGTAGTAGGTCGCACCTGGTCTCCCCAGAGTCAGCATAATTTGTCAATCAGGGGCGGGAGCGATAAAATTAAATACTATGGTTTCCTGGGCTATTTGAACCAGCAATCCTTTTTTAAAAAGAATGGTCCCGAGTACAATCGATATAATCTTCGTTCTAATATTGATGCTAAAATACTGGACAACCTGAGTTTGCAGCTCGATCTAGCCGGCATTGTTGAAAACAGGGATTACCCGGCAAGGTTCTATGACCAGTATGCTATTTGGGAAGAATACTGGAACTCTGAACCTTTCTGGTCGCCAACACTGCCGGATGCCGATAAAATACCGTATGCTGGCGCCGGAGGCGCAATAGGCCTCAATTTTATGTCTAGCAGCGCATTATCGGGCTACAGGAAAACAAATAGCCAGGATTTAAAGGGAACGCTTTCTTTAAAATACGACTTTACAGCCATCAAGGGGCTTTCTGCCAAAGCTTTTATGAACTATCACCAGAGCTATTCGTTCGCAAAAGTGTTTGGCTGGTTAAGTGATAGTTGGTCGTATAACTATAGTAATGATAGCTATACACAAAGAACTTCTGCCACGCAGCCGGAACTGACGCACCAGGATTCGAAAGACCGTATTACGACCGGGCAACTGTCATTGCATTTCGATCGTACCATTGCTAAAGACCACCAGGTTTCAGCACTGGCGCTGTATGAGGTTATTGACGCATATAGTGACTGGATCCGGGCAAAACGGATCGGCTATAAATCTACTTCTATTGATTATCTTTTTGCCGGAGGCCTGGCCAACCAGTCTGCAGAGGGCAGCGCTTCGGAAATGGGCAGGCAGAGCTTGATCGGCCGTGTTAATTATGCGTATAGGTCCAGGTATCTGCTGGAAGGCACCCTGCGTATAGACGAGTCTGCCAAGTTTGTTAAAGACAACAGGAGAGGCTATTTCCCAAGCATTTCATTAGGCTGGCGGCTTTCGGAAGAAAACTTCGTAAGAAACAGTATTTCTTTTATTGATAACCTTAAACTCCGGGTGAGCTATAGTGAAACAGGAAAAGACGATGTAGCCAACTTTGCTTACCTGGCGGGATACCGATATAGGGAGCCCTACTTCATAGGGACATCCAGCTCAAATGGTCTTGAGGCAACAGGAATAGCTAACCCCGGATTGACTTGGGAGAGCATGAAAATATACAATGCGGGCTTAGAATTTGGACTGCTCAGTAATCGCCTGTATGGTGAGCTAGATGTGTTTTACCGGAACAGGGAGGGTATTCCCGGGAAAAGAATAGCATCGTTACCGGACACTTACGGAGCGAAGTTGCCGGTGGAGAATCTGAACAGTATTAACACGCGCGGGTTTGAGTTCCTGCTGGGATATAAAGGCCGGTTGAAAGATCTGACATGGGATATCAGGGCCAATGTTTCCTGGTCCAGGTCCAAATGGGGATATTATGATGAGTCGGACTATGCAGACCCGGATCAAAAACGCCAAAACCAACTTACTGGTCATTGGACCGACAGGAAATTCGGATACATTTCTGATGGCGTGTTTATCAGCCAGGATGAAATAGATGCCCTGCATTTCAAATATGACCCGGTAAATGGAAATAACGCCTTAAACCCCGGAGATATTCGATACAAAGAGTTCGTGGAAGATGGCTTGCTGGATTGGAGAGATATGGTTGAAATAGGAAAAGGCACTACACCCTTATGGATCGGGGGATTGAACATCGGGTTAAAATATAAAAATTTTGATATGTTGGGCTTGCTACAAGGGGCATGGGGCTATTACAGCCAGATCAAATTGCGTTGGGGGAACAACTTTTCCGAACTGATGTATAATGAGCGCTGGACACCTGAAAATAACAAAAGAGATGTGCTCATCGAACGCCTGGGCGGCCCGGCCAGCAACGGATTAACTTCAGATTTTTACTATAGGAAAGGCGATTACGTACGCCTGAAGATATTATCATTAGGGTATAACATTCCTGTCTCTGTGCTCAGGAAAATCAATATCCGCGGTATCCGCGTGTACGCAGCAGCCACCAACCTTTTTACCGTGAGCGAGCTGATGAAATATGACATAGACCCGGAAGCTCCCAGCGGATATGGCGGATCTTATTATCCGCAAATGAAAACCGTAAGCTTTGGTTTAAACCTGACACTCTAATACTAAACAGTTAATGAAATGAGAAACTATATATACGTTGTAATGATATTATTGTCGTGCGGTTACGTGTCCTGTTCAAAAGTCCTTGACAAAAAACCATTGGACACTATTACAGATGCGGTACTCTGGTCTGATCCGGTGTTAATGGACGATTACCTGAACCAGTGCTATGCTGAAATGAGGTTTTACTTCGAGATGCCTTATGGCAAGGATATGAATTCACTGATGACCAATAACTCCACAGATGCGCTTACCATAGCAGATGAAGCCTTTCCAAGCTGGGCGGAAACGGCCACATCGCCGAGACCTGACTGGGTTAATATAAATGGCGGGAATTTTGAGTGGTGGGGATACCCGACAGTCCGTAAGCTGAATATTTTTATTGAGAAGCTGCAAAACCCGGGTTTAACGGAAGAGTACAGGAAGCAGCGGTTAGGGGAAGCCCGGTTTCTCAGGGCGTTTGCTTATTTTAATATGGTAAAACGCTATGGCGGTGTTCCTTTGATTACCAAAGAGCTTAAGTTAGATGACGCCGATGAGGAGCTATACCCCAACAGGAACAAAGAAGAAGAGGTATATGACTTCATTTTATCTGAATTAGATGCCATAAGCGCAGATCTGCCCGGGCAGGTGAATGCCGCAGACCTGGGCAGACCTGGCAAATATGCGGCACTGGCGCTTAAAAGCCGGGCTGCCATGTACGCCGCAAGCATTGCATCCTGGGGAACCATTGAGCTTAATGGCATAGTAGGGATACCGCAGGGTAAAGCGGCTTCCTACTGGCAGGCTTCTTATGATGCATCTGCCGCCATTATAAACAGCGGGAAATACACGCTGTACAATAAGATCCCCGGCGATAAAGCGGCGAATTTCAGGAATATTTTCCTGGATGAAGGCAATGCCGAAGTGATCTTTAGCGAAAGATTTGATGGACTGGCAGGTAAAGGACATTCCCTGGATATGTTGACTGTTCCCTGGAGTTATCACGTTTGGGGCGGAGGACAAAAGATTTCACCCTACCTCGAAATGGTAGAGTCGTTCGATAATGTGGACGGCACACCGGGTACTATAGATCGTGACAAGATTGATGCCGGCTATCTTTGGACCGTTGACGAATTATGGGGGAAAAAAGATCCCCGGTTCAAAGCATCCATATACACGCATGGCACAAAGTGGACCGGGCAAGGCGGGCCGGAAATACTGGACTACCACTATGCCATACTGGTAAACGGCGATAAACAAACAACCGGTTCCTATAAAGGAGTACTTGCAAGATCCAGGAGCATTGGTGAGCCGAGGACTAACTTTGGGATGTTAAAATACCTGGACGAGGAGGAGCGGGCGCTTGTACAGGAGCGGAAATATTCGGATGTGGATTATATCATATTCCGGTTGGGAGAGATCTACCTGAACCTGGCTGAAGCTGCCTTAGAGCTTGGTAAAGCCGAGGAAGCACTCGATGCAGTAAATAGTATCCGCGACAGGGCCGGTATGCCAAAATATACCGCTATTAACAGTACCCTGATAAGAAAGGAACGCAAAGTTGAGCTGGCTTTTGAAGGGAACCGGTATTTTGATGTAAGAAGGTGGCGGGCTGCGGTGTCTGACCTCACAAGGGAATATCATAATCTAACCTTTATACTGGATGGTAATTCATTTACGGAAAATAATTATAACGTGCTGACGGCTAAATATAAAATTGAGATCGTGGGGAATGTTGGCGGGAATGTACCCGCCTACTTCCAGGAAAAGCATTATTATATGCCCATTTCCAATCCGAGAACCGGTATCAATTCCAACCTGGTGGAGAATCCCGGGTATTTTTAACATCCTGCACAGCACAATAATTGTACCGGGTACCCTACATACGGGTGTCCCCTACGCACTATTAAATATAAGGCAATGAGTATAAAAAGCTATCTTATCTTCTTATTGGGATTAATAATGGTTTTCTCTTTTAAATCCCAAAACCCGAAACCCAAAAAGAAGAAGAGTGACATTACAGTGGCCTGTTATTATTTTCCAAATTATCATACCGGTGATCCCCGCAATAAAAAGCTCAAAGGCGAAGGCTGGTCTGAATGGGAGTTGGTGAAAAAAGCAAAGCCGCGTTTTCCCGGGCACGAGCAGCCTAAAATGCCCGCCTGGGGATACCTGGACGAAAAAGATCCGGCTGTAATGGCAAAAAAAATTGACGCGGCAGCAGATAACGGTATTGATGCATTCATTTTTGACTGGTATATCTATGAAGACGGGGTATTTCTGAACAGATGTCTGGATGAAGGTTTCCTGAAAGCAAAAAACACCGGCCGCATAAAATTCTCCCTAATGTGGGCCAATCACGATTGGATAGATATCCATCCTTATAAAGGAGGAGCTCCGGCAAAGCTGCTTTATCCGGGCGTAATAAGTCCCGGACGCTACAGGGAAATATGCGATCACCTCGTAAAAGATTATTTTACCAAACCGAATTACTGGAAGATTGACGGGAAAGCCTATTTTTCTATCTACGATGTTCAAAAGTTTGTGGAAGGCTTTGGAAGCATAAAAGCTACCAGGGAGGCGATGGATTACCTGAGGCAAAAAGCTGTTGCGGCCGGGCTTAAGGGAGTGCACTGGAATGTTGTGGCATGGGGGCAACCCGTATTGCCTGTTGAAAATCCGCCGGAAAACATTGCTGAATTGATCAAGCAATTGGGTTTTGAATCGGCAACCTCTTATGTGTGGGTGCACCATGCTGGGTTGCCCACAGCTCAGACAGATTACAACCTGGTGCGTGACGAGTATTTTAAACATTGGGAGGATGCCAGAAAGGAATACGGCGTTCCCTACTTTCCCAACGTAACGATGGGTTGGGACTCCAGCCCGCGTTGCGATTTAAGTGACGAATGGGGTAACTGGGGATACCCGTTCACGAATATCATAGTAAATAATACGCCTGAAAATTTTAAGACCGCTTTGAAAAAAGCAAAAGAAAAATTGCTGTCCGATCCGGCCGGCCCACGCATCTTGAATATTAACTGCTGGAATGAATGGACAGAAGGCAGCTACTTGGAGCCTGATACGAAAAATGGTATGTCCTATTTAAAAGCGGTGAAGGACGTGTTTGCGCAGTAAAGCTTTGCCGGCAGGAAATAGAAGAACATGGTGAAACGGATCATAATATCAACAATGACTAAAGTATATCGTCTTATTCCCGGGATAAGCGTATTGTTTTTAATGTCGCTCCGTGCAAATAATATGCACGGTAAGAGGGAATTGAGTTCCTCTTATTTTGAGATTTCCAACTCCATCAGCTCGCCGGAACTAACCGTTTTTGCAGCACCGGAAGGAGCGCCGGCAAACAATACCTTTTCTGTATTTGTAAGATATGAGGGTGGTAAATGGATTGATTTGCATGAGTACGATGCCGAAGTGGATGGCGGATACGATTCCAGGCCCCTTCATCACATGGCGTTTGTGGCTTTTGATGCTGATTTTTCAAAGAAAATCGAGGTTGAAGTACACAAAAATGATGGTCCCATGTCCGGTATTCGGATTCGTCCGGATATTGCCGGCATTATCCCAACGATCATTGATAAGCATACCATTTCTTTTACTTTAACGGAGCCCAAAAAGCTATCAGTCGAAGTAGCCGGAGATATGCATAATAACCTCATGGTATTTGCCAATAAGCCTGAAGCTGACCCTGTTAAAGCCGGCGACGAAAATGTTTACTACTTTGGGCCGGGGATACATAAGATTGGCGGCAATGGTCAGGGATCTCTTGTGCTTAAAAGCAATGATAAAGTATATATAGCAGGCGGAGCCATTGTGTATGGCAGCATTGAGGCATTCGGAGTAAAGAATGTCTCTGTTACAGGCAGGGGAATACTCTGCGGGGAGATGTATACGGATCATGCCTACCCGCGTAAAAAAGGTAAACGCCTTATATGGATAGATAGATCTTCTGATATAAAGATAGACGGTATTACACTTCTGAATACGGTAACGTGGAACGTTCATATTTCCAACAGCAGCGATATTGTGTGTAACAACCTGAAAATAATGGGGTGGACGATCAATTCTGATGGCATTAACCCTACTTCATCCGGTAATGTGCTCATTGATGATTGCTTCATCAGGAATTTTGATGATTGCATATCGGTAAAGCTGGGTTATGGAAGATCTGCATCCCCTGCCGGTAAAGACAGTCGCCACATTACCGTCCAAAACACTGTTTTATGGACCGACCAGGGGAGGGCCATTGCGCTGGGACCGGAGTTCTACAGCGATGAGCAGAAAATTATGGAAAACATGACCTTCAGGAATATTGATATCCTGTATAACAAAAATTATGATGTGGAATGGGCAAAGGGAGTACTGAGTATTCTTTTAGGAGATGACGTGACCTTGCAGAATATAGTATTTGAAGATATCCGGGTAGACAAAATCGGTAGTAATACGAACCTGATCTGCCTGACGATCTTACAAACCGATGAGTATAATCTTACTCCGGGCAATCAGATCCGGAACATTACATTTAACCGGGTAAGTTTACATTCCAAACCGAACATAGCCAGTACCATTAGCGGATATGATCATTCCAGGATGATTTCGGGGATAGAATTTACGGACCTCAAAATAAATAACGCTCATATCAAAGATGCGGCAGCAGGCAATATCCGTATAAATGAATATACACAAGATGTCAAATTTAAAGTTTCTGCAGGCAGATAAGCCGGCATACAACCGAGCCCGGCTACCCGGGGCGGCTTTAAATCATTTTATTAAAATCTATGACGAAATTTTTTTTATATGGACTCCTTACGGGCATGATCTTTTGCGGCACCTTCTGTGGCAAGACAGACAAGTTGACAACAACCCGTCAGCCGGATGATCCGGACAATTTTGACACTTCAATCGCCTTACCTGAATTGACAGTATTTGCGGCCCCGGCAGGCACGCCTGAGAACAATACTTTTTCGGTATATGTGAGATATGAAGGAGGGGCGTGGATTGATCTGCATGAATATGACGCGGAAGCGGACGGCGGATATCTGCCATCACCTGTGCATCATATGGCTTTTGTTTCCTTTGATGCTGATTTTTCAAAGAAAATAGAGGTTAAGGTACATAAAAATGACGGGGCTATGTCCGGTGTTAAGATCCGCCCTGACATTGCGGGCATTGTACCCACAATGGTTGATAACAACACGATCACTTTTATTTTGACAACACCTGCAAAACTCTCTGTTGAAGCAGATGGAGACCTGCACAATAACCTGATGGTATTTGCCAACAAAGCAGAAAAAAAACCGATAACCGGGGGAGGAAGCAACGTTCATTATTTTGGACCGGGAATACACAAATTGGGTGGTGATGGCAAAGGGCTGCTTGTGCTTAACAACAATGATAAAGTATACATAGCCGGCGGGGCTATTGTGTTTGGCTCGCTGTATGCTGCGGGGAAAAGTAATATTTCAATAACCGGTAGAGGAATCCTTAGTGGCGGAATGTACACTGATCATGCGTATCCGCATTCATTAGGGAGGCGTCTTATTGTAATGGATAACTCAAGCAACGTAACCATAGAAGGCATTACACTTTTAAATTCGGTGACATGGAATATCCACCTGAACTTTTGTAGTGAAGTGGTGTGCAAAAACCTGAAGATAATGGGATGGACCATCAACTCTGACGGGATCAATCCGGTATCGTCTGATAATGTCTTAATTGATGATTGTTTTATAAGAAACTATGATGATTGTATATCCATAAAGCTGGGGTATGCAGGAGCATCACCTCCCAGTGGCAGGGACAGCCGCAATATTACAGTGCAAAACACTATGCTGTGGACCGACCAGGGGCGGGCAATAGGATTCGGGCCGGAGTCTTACAGTACAGAGGAAAAAGTTATGGATAATATGACCATTAAAAACATTGATGTGCTTTATGCTAAAAATTATGATGTGGATTGGGCAAAGGGAGTATTAAGTATTCTTGTAGGAGATGACGTGACCCTGCAAAATGTAATATTTGAGGATATCCGGGTGGATAGAATTGGCAATAATACCAGCCTCGTACATGTAGCGATCCTGCAAAATGATCCTTATAATCTGACTCCCGGTAAACGAATTCATAGCATTCAATTTAATCGGATCAGCTTAAATTCAAACACTAATATACCTAACGTTATTAACGGGTATGATCCATACAGGATCGTTTCCGGCATAAGTTTTACGGACCTTAAAATAAATAACGCTTATATTAAAGATGCCTTGTCTGGAAATTTTCAAATAAATAGCTATACGCAAGGGATTATGTTTAACGCCCCTGATTAAACTTTAAAAGAAATTTTTCCCTACGGGGGTCTTCACAGCCCTGCAATTGTGCGGAAAGCGAGATCCCGGGAATATAATATCCGTTCTCTGCCAGGGGCTGCCCGTAATAGCTTTTTCATAGCAGACCCCGGTGCGAAAGCCTCTTTATCCTCACACGCTTCGCCTGTGGACGGTGCAGGTTTCACGTCTCACTTTTCTCGTTTGACAAATAGTTGCATCAAATTGAATAATCCCAGGTTTTATCTCCGCCGGATTATTTTGTGTTAAGAATATTATATTGTGAAGAAATAAATTAAGCAGCTTACAATAATGGATCCCGTATAC
>CAYVEI010000139.1:0-12882 GCA_964450515.1 uncultured Terrimonas sp.
TTTGAATTCTTTTTTATTGAGATCAATCACAACATGCGCGTTCTTAAAATCAAAACGGTTAGTGATCTCCTTTTTTGTAACATTCACAGCGTTATCCAACAACTGGGCGTCTACTTTACTTACCATATCAAATGAGGGCATAGTGATTATTTTTTCAAACACAAATATAATTATATCTCACCATTGGAGCTAATATGTTGGGGTTTGCGCAACAATCCCTGTACTAACGAAAGCAACGAAATCAATAAAAATCCATTCTCAATTATAAAAAAAAGCGCACTCCAAAAATTTTATTGTGCTTATTTGGTCTATTTTGAGCGTATAAAACGATTTGTCATGTTTAAAAAAAGTAGGTTTCTCTTCCCGGCCACCATTGTAAGTATTCTTTTTTTTACAAGTGCCATAGCGCAGCATAAAAATGCCGGCCGGAAATTTTATGAAATAAAGTTGTACCATTTCACCACAACTGCCCAGGAAGAAATATTAGACCAATACCTGTCTGAGGCATATATACCGGCATTACATAAAGCAGGCATTAAAAGCATCGGCGCCTTTAAACCGCTGGGTAATGATACCGCTGCCGATAAAAAACTGTATGTTCTTATTCCGCTCCGGTCACTGGAACAATTGCTTGCCCTGCCGCAGCAATTACAAAAAGATGCCGGTTACGTTACAGCGGCAATGGCTTATACAGATGCGGCGTACAATGCAGCGCCCTATACCCGTATGGAATCCATAGTATTGCGTGCTTTTCACCTGGCGCCCCAATCGGCCATACCCCGGTTAAAATCGAACAAAAAAGAAAGGGTATATGAGCTGCGCAGCTATGAAAGCGCTACTGAAAAGCTGTATTGGAATAAAGTACACATGTTTAATGAAGGCGGAGAGATCCCTCTTTTCAAAAGACTCGGGTTCAATGCCGTTTTTTATGGTGAAGTAATTGCCGGGAGCCGCATGCCCAATCTGATGTATATGACCAGCTTTGAAAATATGGCCGACCGCGATGCGCACTGGCAAACATTCAGGGATGATGCCGAATGGAAACAACTTTCAGCAAAGCCTGAATATAAAAACAATGTGTCGAGAAATGAAACCATATTAACCTATCCTGCACCGTATTCGGACTATTAAAATAGTTGTCGCAAATACCCCCTCAAAATGGTAAAAGCTGCCATTGTTTTTTTCTCAGGCTACATCTACCTTTATAATACCATCCTATTACGCTTAAACCGGTAAAAATGAAAATCGTAAAGAAAATACTGTTTGTTCTCCTCGGGCTGATCGCATTATTGCTTGTAGTAGCCCTGTTTGTTCCTAAAGCATTTAAAAGCGAGCGGCAGATCGTTATTAACAAGCCCCGGCAGGAAGTGTTTGACTACCTTAAATACGTGAAGAACCAGGACAACTTCGGGGTATGGCAAAAGGCTGATCCGGAGATGAAAACAACCGCCGAAGGAACAGACGGGCAGGTTGGGTTTAAATACAACTGGGATGGGAAAAAAGTGGGTAAAGGATCGCAAACCATTACGAAAATTATGGAAGGGGAGCGTATTGAAACCGAACTTGATTTTGGTTTTGGCGACCCTGCTGCGGCATATTTTATTGTAAAAGACGCCGGAACCAACCAAACATCGGTAACATGGGGGATCACTGGCCGATCACCCTGGCCATTAAACCTGATGGGACTGTTTTTTGATGTGGGGAATGATTTTGAAAAGGGCCTGCAGCAATTAAAAATTGTATTGGAAAAAAATAACAATGACCCTATCTCAAACAGTTGATGAATACATAAAGCAATTCCCGGAAGGTATCCAGGAACGATTGAAGCAGATCCGTTCAGTTATAAAGCAGATCGCGTTTAACGCAGAAGAAAGCATCAGCTATGCCATACCCGCTTACAAGCTGAATGGCAAACCATTGATATATTTTGCCGGGTACAAAAATCATATCGGCTTTTATGCAACGCCGTCTGGCCACTCCCAATTCGCAAAGGAGCTCTCGCAGTACAAGCAGGGAAAAGGCTCTGTGCAGTTTCCTGCAGACAAACCCCTGCCTTTGGATTTGATTGAAAAAATGGTGCGGTTCAAAGTAAGGGAAAACGGCAAAAACACCGTGCCGCCCCGAAACAAAAAGCAGCAGTCCGGAGCCTTGAATAGCGATATCCAAACGTACAATACTACATTGCCGGAGGAAGACAGGAATATTTGTACTTTGCTGGCTCGTGAGATCAGTAAGGGTTTGCCTGAAGCCGAAAATAAAATATGGCACGGGCATCCTGTTTGGTTTCTGGAAGGAAATCCGGTGGTGGGCTACAGCAAGCTGAAAAATTATATACGGCTGATGTTTTGGAGCGGGCAATCGTTTAACGAGGAAAAGCTGGCACTGAAAGGCAAAAAATTCAGGGATGCATCCATAGGCTACTCATCGGAAGCGCAAATCAATACAAAAGACTTACAACGCTGGTTGAAAAAATCAAGAAACATCCAGTGGGATTATAAAAACATTGTAAAACGCAAAGGGGTGCTGGTGCTAAAAACGGGCGATAGACAGCCCTGATCAACAATACAAAATAACTAAAATGAAAAAGGTTCAATTTAAAATAGATATCCACGCACCTGCAGCCAGGGTGTACGATACTATGCTGGGGCTGAGCGATATTAAAACCTACGAACAATGGACCGCAGCATTTAACCCGGGATCTACTTATGAAGGCAGTTGGAATAAAGGGTCGAAGATCCTTTTTACCGGCACAGGTGAAAATGGCGAAAAAGGTGGAATGGTGGCGGAAATTGCAGAAAATATGCCGGGCAAATTTATCTCCATCCGGCATTACGGTATATTGAAAGGTGACCAGGAGATCACCAGTGGCCCGGAAGTGGAAAAATGGGCAGGAGGCCTGGAAAATTATTCCATTGAAGAAAACAACGGCGTTACTACCGTAACGATAGATGTAGATGTTACAGAAGATTTTGTTGATTATTTTAATACTGCCTGGCCAAAGGCGCTGGCAAAGCTGAAAGAGATCAGCAGGCAATAATAAAAAATCTGATCCTAAACCTATTGCTTCGCGATGAGCGCATGAAGCACCGTTTATTGTTCGCTGCGATCCATTTATTTTTGCATCAAATGATATGAAGTTCAGCGCATTTACATTATGAACTGAAGCATTTGAAAAATAAATAAATACTTTTGACCACAAAAGCCTTCGTGACACAACTATCCATTAAAGACATTGCCAGGCTCGCCGGAGTAGTTCCCTCCACCGTTTCTTTTGTAATTAACGGCAAGGAAAAGGAGATGCGCATAAGCGATGAAATGGCAAAGAAGATACGTAATATCATAAAAGACACAGGGTACGTACCCAACAGGTCTGCCGCCAGCCTCCGCACCGGCAAAACGCATGTGATCGGGCTGATTGTAGAAGATATTTCCAATACCTTTTTTTCTTTACTGGCAAAAGCTATTGAAGATGTGGCTTATAAAGTAGGGTACCGCGTAGTGTATTGCAGCACAGAAAACGATGACAGTAAGGGAGGTGATCTGATCAGGATGCTGCATAAGCAGGTTGACGGGTTTATTATTACGCCATCGAGCGGCATGCGCAATGAGGTGGTAAAATTAAACAATTCCCAAAAGCCTGTTGTGCTTTTAGACCGGCATTTTCCGGGCGCCAACCTGCCTTATGTAATGGTAAATAATAAGAGCGCCATAGAAAAAGGCGTTGACCTGCTGGTAAGCAAGGGATACAGGAATATTGCCTTTGTAGTAACAGCCCTCGAGCAGATGCAAATGCGTGAGCGGTTAGACGCGTTTACTGTACGGATTAAAAAGCATAAAGCGTATAAAGCAAGGCTTGTTTTAAAGCTTTCTTTTTCTGTTAAAGAAGGGGCTTATGAAAATCGTATAAAAAAGTTTCTGAAAAACAACCCGGAAACAGATGCCCTGTTTTTTGCTACCAATTATTTAAGTATTCAGGGACTAAAAGTTTTACAGGAATTAAAATGGGGCATACCCGGTCGCGTAGGCGTACTGTCTTTTGATGATCATGATATCTTTAAACTATATACTCCCTCAATAACTGCTATTAATCAGCCCATCACCGAGATCGCCCGCCGGGGTATTGAAATGCTTAACCAGCAAATGAATAACCTGGGGAGCAGCAATGAAAACCAGTTTGTATTATTGGATGCGAACCTGATTATCCGGAATTCTTTATAAAAAAATCAATAAAAAAATTTGGTTATTTAAAATCTTTTACAAACTTTGCCTTGCAAAAACGATTTTGCTTTTGAGACCATGCTTGTAATATGAAATATGCTCCTACCAGTTTGCCGTATATTGCAGTTGCGCCACTGCTATTTGCAAAAACGATTTTTCTTAAAAGATGGCTTTTAGGTCATACCGGTATACCACAGCTATCTGCAAAAACAAATGCTCCGGCAGCTTATACCCTCATCTTTTGCTTTAACGGCGCTTACAAGCCATTGCTTTCCGTCTGGTTCCGCAATTTATTTACAGGTAAGGCAGATCCTTTTATTCAACTCATGGTTGTACATACAGCGGGAGGCTATTGTTGCTGCACTCCTCTTCTGCGTGTAAAAGCAGCTATCCAATCGTTCCTAACTGATCGAAATAAACAAAAAAAAATTTTCATTACTCATTAAAATGCTCATTATGGCAAATCAAAATTGGCTGCAAAAAAAACGACTGCTTGTTTTTCCGATGCTTTTGCTTGCAATGGCTTTAAGCAGGGATGCCTATAGTCAAAAACAGAATATTTCAGGACTGGTGAGAGACAGGGCCGGAACATTTATTGCAAATGTGTCGGTACAGGTACAGGGAACCAACCAGGGAACGCTTACCGACGCCAGGGGTGAATTTAGCATACAGGTATCTAAATTCGACAGCCTTGTATTTACATCAGTGGGGTACATTCCTCAAACGATCGTAGTAGGCAACAACAGGATACTCAACATTGTACTGGAAGCAGAGCAGAACTCCATGAACGAAGTAGTAGTTGTTGGTTTTGGCCGGCAAAGAAAGATAAGTGTAGTTGGCGCTCAATCTACCATAAACCCGGAAGAGCTGAATATGCCCGTTTCCAATATCAATACGCTGCTGGCGGGCCGGTTATCGGGCGTAATTGGCGTGCAGCGTGGCGGCCAGCCCGGCAGAAGCAGTGCCGATATATGGATCCGCGGTATATCAACATTCGGGGGAGGATCCTCTGCCCCGCTGATCCTGGTAGATGGGGTACAGCGTGATATTAACAATATTGACCCGCAGGATATTGCCTCCTTTACTGTTTTAAAAGATGCCGCCGGAACGGCAGTGTATGGTGTAAGAGGTGCAAACGGCGTAATTCTTATTACAACAAAAACGGGTAAAGTGGGCAAACCACAGGTAAATATTGATGTGAGCCAGGGCGTATCAACATTTACACAAATCCCTGAAATGGCTAATGCCGCGCAATATATGGAAGCCGCAAACGAATCCTTTACAGCACGCGGCCAGTCCATTAAATACTCCCAGGAATATGTTGACAATACCCTTAACGGAACCGATCCTGAATTATATCCTAATATTGACTGGTTCAATGAACTGTTCAAAAAAGCCGGCAGCGTAAGAACCGCTAATGTAAATGTAAACGGAGGCTCGGATTTCCTGAAATATTATGGCGCTGTTTCTTACTACGATGAGAGCGGCCTTTTAAAAACAGATAAGCTCCAGGACTATAACGCTGACACCAAGTTCAGACGTTTTAACGTTACTACCAATGTAAGCATGAACATTACCCGCACTACTAAGCTGGATATTGGTGTCAGGGGTTTCTTTAGTAATATCAATCAGCCATATATCGGTGTTACAGACATTTTCGGGTCGGCAATGTCAACACCTCCCACAGAATACCCTTTAGAGTATACGGGTGGGTTTGTTCCCGGTAAAAACCCCAATGGAGGCTACCGGAACCCCTGGGCAGATATGACACGCAGGGGATACAGCACCGAGTTTAATAATCAGCTATTCTCTAACCTGAGGCTTACGCAGGATTTTGGCTTCTTTATAAAAGGGCTGAACGCTACGTCAATGTTTGCTTTTGACGCAGCTAATAAAAGAGTGCTGAACAGGGGTAAAAGAGAAGACACTTTCTTTCCCGACCCTGCAAAGCCCAGGAACGAAGACGGTACCCTAAACCTTACAAGAACTTTTGTTGGCTCAGGTAATTATCTTTCCTATTCAAGAAGCAATGAAGGTAACCGCCGGTTCTATTGGGAGTCGTCATTAAATTATGACAACTCCTTTGGCAAAAGCCGGGTTGGCGGACTGGCCTTGTTTTATACGCAGGATTATTCTGATGAATTTGCCGGCGATTATACCAGCGCCATTCCGCAAAGGTCGGTTGGACTGGCCGGCAGGATCACTTATTCTTACGACGACCGCTATTTTATAGAAGGAAACATAGGATACAACGGCTCAGAAACTTTTGCTCCTGAAAACAGGTATGGTACTTTCCCTGCGTTTGGTGTGGGCTGGGTGCCTTCCAATGAAAAATTCTTTACGCCGCTTAAGAAGGTTATTTCGTACCTGAAGTTCAGATACTCCGATGGCTTAACGGGCATTGGCGATATAGTGGGTAGGCGGTTTGGCTACCTGACCATTGTAGCAGACAATGTGCAGGGCTACAGGTTTGCCAAAGACTACGGGTACCTGTCGGGGATAAACGTAACCGAATTTGGATATGATGTAAGATGGGCTGAAGCAAGAAAGCAGGACCTGGGAATTGAAATTAAAACGCTGCAAGACAGGCTTTCCATTATTGTAGACCTGTTCAAAGAAAAACGAAAAGGTATATTTTTAAGAAGAGCTTCTTTACCCTTATTCATGGGGCTGAGCAACCAGCCGTTCGGTAATCTTGGTATTACGGATAATAAAGGAATAGATGGCAGCATAGAATATAACGGTAACATTGGTAAAATTGAATTTAACCTTCGTGGTAATTTAACCTATAATAAAGATGTTGTTGTTGAAAATGATCAGCCCGCCCCTCAGTATCCCTGGATGGACCAAAGAGGTCGTAATATACTGGCCCGCTTTGGTTATGTTGCTGAAGGCCTGTTCCGGGACAAAGCGGAAATTGAAGCCAGTGCCGTACCCGGCGACAAATCTTTAGTGCTGCCCGGCGACATAAAATATAAGGATCTGAATGGAGACGGGTTAATTAACAGCTATGACCAAACCTATATCGGGCATGGAGATGTACCTACCATGGTTTATGGTTTTGGTTTTGGGCTGGGCTATAAAGCCTTTAAGCTGAATGTATTATTTACCGGTCAGCAAGGTGCAGATATATATTTGGCCGGGGATGCCATACAGCCCTTTGCAAACGGCGCCGGCATATCCAATGTTTTTTCAAATATTGAAGACAGGTGGAGCGAAAAGAACCCAGGCCAGGATGTTTTTTACCCCCGCCTTGCAAATGGCGAAGACAGGAACAGGAATAATACGCAAAACAGCTCATGGTGGATCCAGGATGCGGATTTCTTACGGTTAAAAACCGTTGAACTGGATTACGTAGTGCCGGAGCATCTGTTCAGAGGCGTTTTTAAAAAAGCCATTATTTACATACAGGCTATTAATCCTGCTACTTTTAGCCAATTTAAATTCTGGGACCTCGAAAGCACAATTAATGTTGGCAATGGTACCCGCTATCCCAATATCAAATCATATTCCTTAGGTCTGAATCTCAATTTTTAAAATATTAACAGGTAAACATGAAATACGTATTCACATTATTGGCCATCTCCGTATTTTTTACAGGATGTAAAAAATACCTCGACCAGGTGCCGAATGACCGTCTTACGCTCGAGGAAACATTCAGGAACAGGTCAAGCGCAGAGCGCTTTTTAGCAAGCGTATATGCCTTTATTCCCAGGGAACATTCACAGCGTTTTGTTGGCAACTACAATTCGGGTCCGTGGACCGGAGGGTCTGACGAGGCAGAATATTTGTGGGGTTTTGTAGAGTCTAACCAGATTAACATTGGAAGCTGGGATGTAAGCAGTGGTTTTACAAAAGCCTTTTGGCGCGATTATTATAAAGGTATCAGGAACGCTACTTTCTTTATTGAAAATATTGATAAAGTTACTGTTGATATCAGTGAAGAACAGAAAAAACAGTATAAAGCAGAGGCAAAGGCATTGCGCGCTATTTACTATTTTAACCTCTTCCGCATATATGGCCCTGTTGTTTTATTGGGTAACGATGTAATTGCAGTTGATGCACCTTTTGAAGAACTGCAGTTGCCAAGGAACAGCACGGATGAATGTATAGATTATATAGCGTCTGAATTAGACGCCGCGGCCGCGGATTTACCCGTAAGGCCATTGAACGATGCGAATATAGCGCGTATTACCAGGCCTATAGCTTTAGCCGTAAAGGCAACCGCCCTGCTATATGGGGCAAGTCCTTTATTTAATGGTAATGCAGATTTTGCCGATCTTAAAAATAATGATGGTAAGCAGTTGATACCGCAAACTTTTGATGCCTCCAAATGGCAGAAAGCCGCAGCCGCATATAAAGATTTTATAACACAATTTGTACCTGGTGTTTTCGATCTGTACCGTGCCACCAAACCGGATGGAACGCCTGATCCCTTTGCTTCCTGCAGGGACGTTATGCTGGTTGACTGGAACAAAGAAATTATTTTTGGCAGGCCCGATGATGATAATGCGCGTAACTATGAGGTAACGCCATACCACAATGGCTATGCGTCGGAAGTGAGGGGAAGCGGAGGATTGGGAGCTACACAACGACAGGTAGACGCCTTCTTCATGGCAAATGGCAGACCGATCACCGATCCCTCATCGGGATATGCTACTTCGGGCACATCAGACTTCCAGGCGCCGGATGATAATATTGCCCGGGAAACATATAACCAATGGACGAACAGGGAACCGCGCTTCTACGTAAATATTACTTACGACAATAGAAAGTGGCTCAATACCAATTCCGGTGAATCTGTTACCCGGCTGTATTTCAAAGGCAACTCGGGTAAAGGAACAAGTAATGATTATTGTCCTACCGGGTATATTGTAAGAAAAGGAGCAACGTTAAAAGACTGGCACCAGGGAAACAGTGTTATTATTTTATTGCGATTAGCCAATATTTATTTAGACTATGCGGAAGCGCTGAACGAAGCCAATCCCGGCGATCCGGATATTTTAAAGTACCTGAACCTGATCAGGGAAAGGGCGGGTATTCCGCAGTATGGCTCTGCAGACCTGGCTGCACCAGCTTCACAAGCTGAAATGAGGGAAGCAATAAGAAGGGAAAAACAGGTGGAATTATGTTTTGAGAACGT
This sequence comes from uncultured Terrimonas sp., assembly GCA_964450515.1. Lineage (GTDB taxonomy): Bacteria > Bacteroidota > Bacteroidia > Chitinophagales > Chitinophagaceae > Agriterribacter. The sequence goes on from CAYVEI010000139.1 coordinate 9,362, forward strand.
GAGGTACTTTGATACCAGGCGCTGGAAAATTGCACCTCAAACGGATAACGGCCCCGCAATAGGGCTCGATATTGACGCTCCCCTACCCGGATTTTATGACAGGAAACCTTTTGAAACGAGGGTGTTTGCAACAAGGCATTATTTTTTCCCTATACCTGTTGAAGACGTAAACAATGATTTTGCATTAATACAAAACCTGGGCTGGTAAAATGAAAAAAACATTTATTATACTGGGCTTCCTGCTGTATGGTGTTACCGCTGCGCTTAGCCAGGATACTATCGGGGCTGCCCGCAACCCTGAAAAAACGGCCTTCCAGGTTTCGGCTCCCTGGAGGGCTGAATATGATGTACGGTCGGATGTAGCCATTGTGTATGGCGTAAATGATGCCGGGGGGAATTTTGAAGAAAGGGTGAAGGGATGGCGCGACAAAGGGTACCAGGTACATTTCATGACCGGTATTGCATGGGGGCAGTACAAGGATTATTTTTTGGGTAAATATGACGGGAAAATGCATCTTGATGAAGGCCAGGTGCAGCGTAACGGCGATACCATATGGCATGGAAAAAATGTACCCTATATTGTGCCCTCTGCGCATTTTCTTTCCTACCTCAAAACACACTTAAAACGGGCTATAGACGCAGGTGTAACGGCGATCCACCTGGAAGAGCCGGAGTTTTGGGCCCGGGCAGGGTACAGCGAAGCATTTAAAAAAGAATGGAAAAACTACTATGGTACCGAATGGAGGCCGCAGCACGAATCGCCCGAAGCCACTTATCTTTCTTCAAAATTAAAATACCACCTCTATTACAATGCGCTCAAAGATTGTTTTGCATACGTAAAATCCTATAGCAAAAGTGTTGGAAAGGAGGTGAAATGTTATGTGCCCACCCATTCCTTAATTAATTATTCTTCCTGGAAAATTGTAAGTCCCGAGGCAAGCCTGGCTTCCATACAAGATGTGGATGGTTATATAGCGCAGGTATGGACGGGAACGGCAAGAGAACCTGTTTACTTTAATGGTTTACGGAAGGAAAGGGTTTTTGAAAATGCTTTTTTGGAATATGGCTCAATGATTTCGATGATACAGCCTACGGGTAAAAAAATATTTTTACTTACAGACCCGATCGAAGACTGGCCGAGAACATGGGATGATTATAAAAAGAATTATGAGGCTACTTTTACGGCAAAGCTCCTATATCCTTCTGTGGCAGATTATGAAGTAATGCCATGGCCGAACCGCATTTACCTGGGTAAATTTAAGTTAGAAAACAGTGATGAAAGGCAGCCCATCTCTGCCGCTTATGCCACGCAGATGCAGGTTATGGTAAATGCGCTGAATGATGTACCCGTATCTACCAACAGGTTAAATGGCACGCAGGGCATTGGTGTGCTCATATCTAACTCCATGATGTTCCAGGGATTTCCTACGCATGCTGGTTACGAAGATCCGCAACTATCCAATTTTTACGGCATGGCATTGCCCCTCTTAAAAAGAGGCGTGCCCGTAGAAACTGTGCATATGGAAAATCTTTCGCATGCCAATGCGCTTAAAAATATAAAGGTGTTAATAATGAGCTACGCGAATATGAAACCTTTACAGGAAGATTATCATGATGCTTTGGTAAGCTGGGTAAAGAATGGCGGGGTATTGATCTATTATGGCAGGGACAGCGATCCTTTTCAAAATGTGCAGGAATGGTGGAATAGTAATGGAAAACATTATGCTACGCCGTCGGAAGACCTGTTTAAAAAGATGGGTATAGCAGTTATAAGCAATAGCCGGTTTATTAAAGTGGGCAAGGGTTGGGTAAGTGTTAACAGAAAGGACCCGAAGGAACTTGTGCTAACGGGCAATGCTGATGGTGAGCTGGTTAACCAGGTAAAAGACGCGTTTGAAGCCCGGGCAAAAGCGGGTCGTCTTGTTTTCAAAAACAACTTTCTTTTACAGCGCGGCCCTTATACTATTGCTGCCGTTATGGATGAAAATGAAGTTAATGCGCCACTGAAAATCAAAGGGCCTGTAATTGACCTGTTTGATCCTGCATTGCCTGTATTAAACGTTAAAGAAGTACAGCCCGGCAGGCAGGCGTTTTTGTATGATCTGAAAACAGTTGACTCCGGCCAGCCCCATATATTGGCAGCCGCTGCAAGAGCATACAACGAAAAAGTAACTACCGGCTCATTCAGCTTTACGGTAAAAAGTCCTTCAAAAACGATCAATGCCATGCGGATCAGCCTGCCTGCGGAACCCCGTAAAGTAGATATAAAGAAGAACGGGGAGAGCATTGAACTTATGAACAATGTATGGGACGCAAAAACGAAAACGGTATTGCTGCGTTTTCAAAACTACAGCAACGGGGTTGACGTGAAAATATATTGGTAGGCTTAAGCCCTGCCCGGACGTTTAATTTTATATGTTCAAACAAACTTTTTAAAAATGAGAAATTTATTAAACCAAATCATGCTCTTAGCCGGCATTCTCGCTTTAACCGCCTCCTGCAAAAAAGATAAAGCAGTTGTTTCAGACGAGGAAGGAACAATTTATATGACCCAGGCGCTTGATGCCCGGAGCGAGCTTTCACTTCTTATAGCCGACACAGAACAGGTGTTTACATTTGGCGCTGCGTATGGCGGATTATTATATCCTTCAGAAGATATTCAGGTTGAATTTAAAGTAGCTACCGATTTAATAGATGCTTATAACAGCAGCCACGCTACATCTTACAGCGCACTGCCATCAGATAAATACTCAATTTCAAGTCTTTCAACTGTTATTCGTGCCGGCAGAACAACGTCTGATGCAATTGCTGTTGCCGTTCAAACCAAAAACTTACCTAAAGATGCGGAGTATTTGTTGCCGGTTAGTATTGCAAATGCAGGCACCGGTAAAATTAATAACGGGCTGCAAACCGCATATTTCAGAATAAAAATAACGCGTAAAGAAACAGATATTACTTCATCTGCTGTATTATCAGTTTCCAAAGATAATCCGGGTGGCGCAGACGCGGGCGAAGGCTCATCAAAGTTAACGGACAATAACCTTAATAGTAAATTTTTGACCGACGGGTTCCCCATAGTTTTATGGATGCAGTTGAAGTTTTCTGAGCCCGTGGCAATTCAGGCGTACAAATTAACATCCGGAAACGATGCGCCCGAACGCGATCCGAAAAACTGGACAATACTGGCCTCAAACGATGGAACCAACTGGCATGTACTGGATACAAGAACAGACCAGTCGTTCAGCGGTCGTAACCAAACGGTTCAGTACGAATTTGATAATGATACGCCTTACCAGTACTATCGCTGGCAGGTGGACGAAAATAATGGCAGCAGTTTGTTCCAGATATCGGAATGGCGTTTAATAACGTTCAAATAAAGGAATGATCAGAACATAAACAAAAAATATTAAACTCCTATGGCGCTCCTGTGCGTGGCTTTGCTGCGCACATTTTTTTTGTTTCAATTATCCGGTATTTCCCGGAATGGTAAGCATTATCAAACTTAATAGCTATATTTATTA
>CAYVEI010000140.1:0-12790 GCA_964450515.1 uncultured Terrimonas sp.
TTTTAAATCATGGTGGGGATGCCATTGTACGCATTAAGCCTGAAAAGAATACGGTAGTATTGAATTTTTAGAGAGTAAATGATATATCTATTTACGGGCAGGAAAGCAACCACACTACCTGGCCATACGCGGTATAGACAGCAGCCAGGTAAAATGGAACAATGAAGGCAGCTTTTTGAATGACGCGCATAAAGATCTGAAAGCCGATTATATTATTGCCAATCCTCCTTTAGCAGGTAATCTTTCAATATTTTGTTTACTATAGCAAACGGCTGAACAATGAGCAGTTGAATGAAAATGTTATAATTTAACTGCAAAGAAAACTCTCCCCGTCTTCTTCATCTTGCAAAACATCAGGGGAAAAGGGGTTTATGCACTAAGTTGGATGCTTACGGGAGCGGCCGGGTATATGAAAAGTTCAGAAAACAGTAATAATGTTTTTAATGTGTAATCCATAGTATCGCATCCCTGCCGGATGAATTGAGCCATAAACGATAACCAGAGTATCTTACCTTCAGGAATTTACTGGCGGTAACGGAAAAAGTATGGGAGAAACTCCCGGCAGTTGATCAGGATAGCATATTTACCTTTAGTTCACGAACTACCTGTGCAATGGTATCATCGAGATTAATGATCAGGTTTTTGAGTACCGCGCCATTTCGTTTTTGTTCTGCAAACACTTCAATTTGCCTGATATCTTCTTTCAACGATACAATATTCAGGTTATCAATATCGGGTTTTATGCGATGGGCGATAGCGTATATTTCGGTGAAGTTGTGATTATTGTATGCATCTTTAAGCTGGCTTACCGCCGCCGGCGCCTGCTCCACAAAAACATGGATCATTTGCTGCAGCAGATGCCGGTTGCCCCTGCTTACATCTTCTAAGAAAGAAAGATTATAAAGCGCAGAGGAGGGAGCATTCCTGGTTTTTACCGTACTTTCTGCCATACCATTTTTAAAAGGAATACAGGCGGCAATTTTATCTAAAAGCTCTTTTTCAGTATATGGCTTTGAAATAAAGCCGTTCATCCCGGCTTCCATACATTTGCTTTCTTCTCCGTTAACCATATTAGCCGTTATGGCAATTACAGGAACAGTTAAAGAAAGATTGTTCCTGATATAACGGGTGGTTTCAAAGCCATCCATTACAGGCAGGTGCAGATCCATTAATACCAGGTCAAAAGAGCGGTTTCGTAAAAGCTGAATAGCATCCATGCCATTGTCTGCCTCGGTAACCTGCGCACCCGTTCCCTGTATAATGGCTGAAGCCAGAAGCGTGTTCATTTCATTATCTTCTACCAGCAGGATACTAATATTTGCAAGCGGCCTCAGGTTCATAAGTTTGTTATTTACACACCGGGGTTTGCTATTCCTTACTATACACCGGGCTTAACCGTATTAATATTTTTATGCTAATGTAATATTTTGTTCAAAGCAAAACGGAATCAGCAATAAGGCTGTTATAAAAAACAGTATTGCAAATAATGTTGTAAGATTTAAACGAAAGATAAAAGGATTTAGTGTTAGCCCGGGCAAAACAGCCTTATATGCAGCACCATTTAAACGGCAACGGCAATTTCTGCTGCACTATATAACGCCGGGCTGCAACGGTTAAAAGGAGCGCCAGGGACAAAAATTGTTAACATCGCAATAAAAAAACCAACTTCAGCGAATGTTAATAAGTTTTGTGCCTAAATTTACGGCCTGATTTTTGTGGAGGCGCCGCCCCCTGAAATTTAATTTACCGTTTTTTTCAATGCTTATATTTCCATTATGGCCCTGAGTCAGAGTTTACAGCAGAAACTGTTACAAAAGCTTTCTCCCCAGCAAATTCAGCTTATGAAATTGCTGCAGGTTCCTACGGCCAACTTAGAAGAAAGAATTAAAGAGGAAATGGAAGAGAACCCGGCCCTTGAAGCAACGGAAGACGAGCAGGACGCTACCGACGGAGAACTTGTTGATGAATTTGAGGGCGATGCGGAGGATGATTTTGAAGCGGAAGGCAGCGAAGAGGAATACGATAATATTGATATCAGTGAATATGTGGGCGAGGATGATGATGTGGCCGACTACAGGTTAAAGGACGAAAACTACCCGGAAATTGATGAAAAACAAACACTTCCCTTTAAAATTGAAAGCACTTTTCACGAATCGCTGCTGGAGCAGTTACGCATGCTGCATTTGGATGAAAAGGAACGAAAAATTGCGGAGCAGATCGTAGGAAGTATAGATGATGACGGATACCTGCGAAGAGATTTTGGCGCTATTGCCGACGATTTGGCCTTCCGACAGAACATTTCGGCTACAGAAGAAGAAATAGCCTCGCTGGTGAAGCAGATACAAAAGTTTGATCCCGCGGGGATATGTGCCCGTGATTTAAGGCAGTGCCTGCTCCTGCAATTAGAACGTAAAAAGGAAGAGGGTTACGAAGTAAACACTACAATCCACATCCTGTCCGACTACTTCGATGAGTTTACAAAAAAGCATTACGAAAAAATACAGAAAGGGCTGAATCTTACAGATGACGACCTGAAAGCAGCTATTAACCAGATCATACGTCTTAACCCAAAGCCCGGTGGTAATGTGGGGGAAACCAATATAGGCGAAAGCTATGTTATACCCGACTTTTTTATTCATAACAACAACAATAAGCTGGAGCTTACGCTTAACTCTAAAAACGCACCCGACCTTCGTATCAGCGAAGGATACAGGGATATGCTTAAAGAATATGACCGGGGGAGCAAAAAAGATAAGCGTCAGAAAGAAGCCGTTATTTTTATCAAACAAAAAATTGACGCGGCCAAGTGGTTTATTGATGCCATTAAACAAAGACAAAATACCCTGTATACCACCATGCACGCTATTATGGATTACCAGTATGAATTTTTCCTTACAGGAGATGAAACTACGCTGAAGCCTATGATACTGAAAGATATTGCAGAGCGTACCGCATTAGATATTTCCACGGTAAGCCGCGTGGCCAACAGTAAATTTGTACAAACCGAATTTGGAACCTACCGCCTTAAGTTCTTTTTCAGCGAATCGCTGAGTACAGACAGCGGCGAGGAAGTATCTACCCGTGAAGTAAAAAAGATATTGAGCGATATGGTAGAAGGAGAAAGTAAGAAAAAGCCGCTCAGCGATGAACGGCTTACCGAATTGCTGCAGCAAAAAGGCTATAATATTGCCCGCAGAACGGTAGCCAAATACCGGGAACAACTGAATATCCCGGTAGCACGTTTAAGAAAACAATTATGAACAGTTATCCCGCGCCCGGCGCTGCTCCTGTATTACCCGTGGTAAAGCTATTGGCTCAGTTTTTTTCCTGGCTTTTCCATCCCCTGCTTGCAGGGTTATACATGGCCCTGTACCTTATTTATCTTGACCCGGAATATTTTATGGGGATGCCGATATCAGGAAAAACACAGATCCTTTTTATTTATCTTATCAACAGCGTTTTTTTCCCTTTAATGGCGGTGCTTTTGTGCAGGGGGCTGGGTTTCGTTCAATCGGTATATCTTAAAACCCAGAAAGAAAGAATAATACTGTATGCGATCAGCATGATCTTTTTTTTCTGGACCTTTTATGTTTTTAAGAACAAACCGGGTATCCCGGTAATTATGGCCCAAATGAGCCTTGGTATTTTCATTGCCGTGATCATTGATTTTATTGCCAACATCTTTTTTAAAATAAGCATGCACGCCACAGGGGCGGGCGGTTTAGTAGGCCTGTTTACCGTATTGCTGTTTACTTCTCCCGGTCTTGTGAACGTTCCCCTGGCTGTTGCTGTTTTGCTGGCCGGACTTATCTGCACATCACGCCTTATCGTTTCCGATCACCGGATGGGAGATATTGTACTGGGGCTAATGGCAGGCTTTGCAAGTCAATGGATAGCCGCCTGGTATTTCGGATAAAAAAATAGCGCTTCAAACAAATTGAAGCGCCGTAGCTTTATATGGGTTGGATTGATTGAGCTTGCTGCTGCTTACGAACAAATTTTATGATCCACATTATGGTAAAGCTGGGAATAAAATCAAGACCGGGCAAGAGCTCTTCTATAAAATTAAAAACACCGCCCATAGCTCCTTTCCATCCGCCAAACAGCTTATAAAAAATTAACCCTGATACAGGAGCCCAAACCACATCGCCAAACTCACCTAAAAAGGGCAGGGCATAACTTGCATAGCCGAGTAAATCCATTACAAGGCAAATTACTAAAGCTGGTTGTTTTTGTGCTGCCTTCATTGTTCTACTAAGAATGGAACATATTATTGACGAATATTACAGGAAAAGGTTGCAAGTAAAAAAACTATGCTGCCGGGGGAAGATTCAATTTTCCCAGGATCTCTTCCAAACGAAAAGGCTTTGAAATATAATCATTCATGCCGGCCGCCCTGCATTTTTTATATTCAGCACTGCCGGCACCTGCTACCAGCCCGATAATAGGAATAGAACGATAGGGATCAGCCATCTCCCGGATATGCTGCGTAGCAGTATAGCCATCCATAACCGGCATCTGCACATCCATGAAAATGATTGCGGGATTATGCGTTTGCAGCAAAGCCAGCGCTTTCTCGCCATTAGAGGCTTCTATTACGGCATACCCGCTGTTTCTTAACAATACAGAGATCAGCAGCATGGTATCCGGGTCATTTTCCACTACCATTGCCAGCGGGGGCGCCATTCCCTGTTCATTATTTTTTTCCGTTCCTTCGTCCTTAAGATACATAAACGCTTTATTATCCATATTTTTATTAAAAGGGCACCTTGAAATAAAGGCTTAAGGATTCCCTTCTCTTGCAAATGTTGTACCATTTACACTAACGTAAGCAGGGCGGTGTTTATTTAATGAGAGAAGTATAATACCTGAAAATCGTATAAAGAGCATTATTACTATAGGCCTGGCAGTACCTGTATGTAAGATGGATTTTAAAGCGGAGCTAAAACAAGAGATTTTTACCCGAAAAGCTTTTCCCCAGGTGTTCGTAAGCTTTGGGAGTGGCCTCCCGGCCCCTTGCTGTGCGCATGATGAACCCCTGTTGAATCAAAAAAGGTTCATACACTTCTTCTATCGTACCCTGTTCTTCGCCTACTGCGGTAGCAATAGTGGTAATGCCCACAGGACCGCCTTTAAATTTTTCAATAATGGTAGAAAGTATCCGGTTATCCATTTCATCAAGCCCGTAAGCATCTACATTTAAGGCTTTCAGCGCATGCAGCGTTATGCCTTCGTCTATAATGCCGTCATTCAGCACCTGTGCAAAATCTCTTGCCCGCCGCAATAAGCCATTGGCAATACGTGGCGTGCCCCTGCTTCGCCCGGCAATTTCTTTTGCCGCTCCGTCTGATATGGTTACCTGTAATATTCCGGCCGACCGGCAAATGATTTTCTTTAATATGGCGGCATCATAATATTCAAGCCTTGATTTAATAGCGAAACGGGAGAGCAATGGCGCAGTGAGCAAACCACTTCGTGTGGTAGCGCCAATTAACGTAAAAGGGTTGAGGTTAATTTGTATACTGCGGGCATTGGGGCCGGTGTCTATCAGGATATCAATCCGGTAATCTTCCATGGCGGCATACAGGTATTCTTCCACCACGTTGCTCAGGCGGTGTATTTCATCTATAAACAATACATCATTGGGCTGAAGATTGGTAAGCAGTCCGGCAAGATCCGCGGGCTTTTCAATTACCGGGCCCGAAGTTTCTTTAATATGCACGCCCAGCTCGTTGGCTACTATACGGCTCAGGGTGGTTTTGCCCAGCCCCGGCGGACCATGAAAGAGAATATGATCTAAAGCTTCTCCTCTTATTTTGGCAGCTTTGATAAAGATTTTGATATTATCAATTACCTTTTCCTGCCCGCTAAAGTCTGCAATTTCATTAGGACGTATATTATTCTCAAATTCTTTTTCAACCGTGCTCAATGCCGCTTTATCTGTATTTAAATTAGGGTTTTGCATATTTCGGTTTCAATTGTTCAACTGCAGGCTTTGCATAAGCCGCTTACCACAACTTCTGTTTGACGGGTTTTATATCCCCGGGGCAACTTAATATCCGGTACATGCACCTCTTCGAGGCAGGTAGTGGTACCACAACTGATGCACATAAAATGTACATGATCATCGTGGTGATGCCCCTGCTCGCAGTTGTCTTTACACAAGGCGTATTTAATGGCATTATCTGGTGTGGGGATGGTGTGAATAATGCCCTTTTCCATAAAGGTTTGCAGGGTGCGGTACACCGTTACCCTGTCGTACTTTTCTTCCGTTTTTGATTCTATATCATGATGCGCCAGCGCGCTGTCGCTCTGAAAAAAAAGTTCCAGTATTCTTCTCCTGCTGTCTGTTACGCTCAACTGGTTCTTCTTTAATAGGTCTATAATTTGCGGTTCCATAGCTGTTTTGCTTTATAAGAAGATCAATAAATAATGCGCAGCCGGCTTTAGTTGTATTTATGCGGGTTGCAGGGCCTTCTCCTTTAACAGGTCTTTGATGTCGGTGATCAGCTTTTCAATTTCATCCTTTTTCAGCCCATCGTATATGCCTCTTACCTGCCCGTTCTTATCAACCAATGCAAAAAATTGCGTATGAATAAACTGCTCTTCAATATTGGTAGCATTATTCTTAGGATCGTCTAAAATATAACTTTCCCTGGCTGCTTTATATAAGCTGTCCTTGGTTCCTGTTAAAAACCACCAGCTTTTTATATCTGCTCCCAATGAATCTGCATACGTTTTTAACCTGGCTGCATTATCTGTTTCGGGATCAACCGTATGTGAAAGGATAAGAAAATCATTTTCGTTGCTGAACTGATCAAATACTTTTTTCATGTTCCTGTTCATTTTGGGGCAGATGCCTTCACAGGTGGTAAAAAAGAATTCCGCGGCGTATACCCTGCCTGCCACATCTTTTTCGCTTACCTGCTGCCCGTCCTGCCTTTCAAACGAAAAGTGCTTTACGATACTTAAAACAGGCAGGCGCGATTTGGAAGAATCTATAGTAGCATATAAAAAAGCATAGAATGCGCCAAAAAGCAATACAAAAAAAACAAGATACAGCCACGTTTTCCGCTTCATATAATAATCATTTTTACCATGCAAAGCTACAACTGTAAGCGGTATGTTCCTTCCTTTAAATAAAGCAGCCGGCATACTGCCCCGGCAATTTTTTTTGATCTGCAATTTAATTGCAACAAAGTTGCATAATTTTTATATATTTGCTGCCAATTTAATTAGCTGTATGTTCCGGATCAATTTTGATGCGCTTGGTATTACCACTTCTTTAGCCTGTGCCATTCACTGCGCTATCCTGCCTTTACTGCTTACCAGCTTACCCGTTTTCGGCATCAATATTATTCATAATTATTTTTTCGAATATGGTATGATAGGGCTGGCCTTTATTGTTGGTATATATGCTTTATACCACGGCTATAAAAAGCATCACCATAAAACTTTACCGGTAGTTTTTTTCAGTGCGGGAATATCTTTTCTGCTGCTCAAGGAACTGTTTCATGATTATCATGTGCTGTTGCTGATTCCGGCCGTTATTTTGATCATTACCGCTCATTATATGAACTATAGCTTATGCCGCAAAGCGAATCATTGTCATGCCGGGGATTGCAATCACGGCTAATTGTAATGCAGCACGGTTAACAGGCAGGCGGCTTTATTAAACGGTCAGTGTCTTGATTTTTTCCTTAATTTCATTTCCTAAAATCATTCCTGCCATGACTACCCGAAGAACATTTATCAAGCAGTCTGCATTATTTTCTGCTGCCGCCTTTGTAACACCTTCCTCTCTTTTAAAAGTAAATAAGCGTATAGGATTACAGCTCTATACGCTGCGCGGAGACATAGCGAAAGACCCGGCATCCGTTATTAAAAGCGTGGCCGCTATAGGATATAAAGAGGTTGAATCTTTCGGTTACAATGCAGGGAAATATTTTGGTATGACGCCAAAAGATTTCGCCGCATTATTAAAATCTAACGGACTTACACATCCCAGCAGCCATTATATGCTGGCCAATCTTTCCGGTAACTGGCAACAGGCGGTGGAAGATGCGGTAGTGGCAGGTCAAAAATATATGGTAGTAGCCTACCTGTTAGATACGGAAAGGAAATCAATAGATGATTATAAAAAAATTGCCGCTCAGTTTAATGTTGCTGCGGAAGCATGCCAGAAGGCCGGCATACAATTCGGCTACCACAATCACGATTTTGAATTTGCCGACATGGATGGCCGGCACGGCTTTGATGTGCTGTTAAAGGAAACCGATCCGAAACTGGTAAAGTTTGAGCTTGACCTGTACTGGGCGAGCTTTGCGGGCAAAGATCCTGTTGAAATGTTTCAGCAGCATCCCGGCCGCTTCCCGCTCTGGCATGTAAAGGATATGGACAATACCCCGAAAAGATTTTTTACGGAAGTGGGTAACGGGGTTATAGACTTTAAGAAAATATTTGCCCACGCCAAAACATCGGGCATGCAGCATTATTTTGTGGAACAGGATGTGTGCCCCGGGCCTCCCATAGAAAGTATTGAAAAGAGTTATCAATACATCAGCAAAAACCTTGCTGGCCGGTAAGCTGCCTCATTTGTTTAATCAACTTTTCTTATAAACCAACAGGTATGTCGAGCAGAAGAAAATTTTTAACAGACGGCTCCCGTATGGCAGCCGGCGGATTGATATTATCAGCCCTCTCCCCTAATGTATTTGCTTTTCATAAACACCGGCCATCAGCCAGCGACCAGATCAATATTGGCGCAATAGGCATTAACGGAATGGGCTGGTCGGATACCAAAGCCGCTTTAAAAACGCCGGGTGTAAATTTGGTTGCCCTGTGCGATGTAGATAAAAATGTGCTCGATAAGCGGGTAAAAGAGCTGGCTGCTCTTAATATAGATGCTGCTAAAGTAAAACTATATGGAGATTACCGTAAGCTGTTAGAGCAGAAGGATATTGATGCCGTAATTATTGGCACGCCCGATCACTGGCATTGTTTGCAAATGGTGGAAGCCTGCCAGGCGGACAAGCATGTGTATGTGGAAAAGCCTATTGGCAACTCCATTGCGGAGTGTAACGTAATGGTAGCCGCACAAAAAAAATACAACAGGGTAGTGCAGGTGGGTCAATGGCAAAGAAGCCAGCAGCATTTCAGGGATGCTATTGAATTTGTGCATTCCGGGCAGTTAGGCAATATACGAACGGCTAAAGTGTGGTGCTACCAGGGATGGATGAAGCCCGATATTGTACAACCCAACAGCGCGCCTCCCGCAGGTGTTGATTATGCCGGATGGCTGGGCCCTGCGCCCCAAAAGCCATTTAATGCAAGCCGGTTTCATTTTAATTTCCGGTGGTTCTGGGACTATGCCGGCGGGCTCATGACCGACTGGGGTGTACACCTTATAGATTATGCGCTCTTTGGTATGAAGGCCGATGTGCCTAAAACGGTTATGGCGCTGGGTGGCAGGTTTGCCTATCCCGAACTGGCGGAGGAAACACCTGATACCCTTACCACCTTATATGAATTTGAAAATTTTAATATGGTTTGGGATCATGCCATGGGTATTGATAACGGACAGTACGGACGCGATCATGGTATTGCATTTGTAGGTAACAATGGCACGTTGGTGCTGGACAGGGGAGGCTGGGAGGTAATGGAAGAAAAGAATGCAAAAAATAAAGTAAGCAAACCACACGTGAAGCCTTCGGAAAACGGACTCGACAAGCATATGCAAAACTTTATGTCCGTAATACGTTCCGGGAAAATGGAGGAGCTTACAGCTCCCATACAAACAGGCGCCGATGTAGCTATTGTAGCCCAAATGGGAAATATTGCCTTTAGAAGCGGTAAGCGCCTGGCCTGGGATAAAGCCGCGGGAAAATTTACAGACGATGCGGTAAATAAAGCATACCTGGCAAAAGCCTATAACAATGGATATAAAATCCCGGTAATATAAAATAACAAAAGGAGAACAATGATTGTAACACAATAGGTTGTTCTCCTTTTAAAGCAATACTTTCCTGCTGTTATATTAAACAGTTGAGGAAGACCGTATTTTAGTAGCGACCACCGCCACCGCGGTTGCTGCCGGCAAATGAACGCCTGTTACCGCCACCGCCGTTGCCGCCGCTATTGCTGCGTTCTTCACGGGGTTTAGCTTCTGTAACAGTGATCGGCCTGCCTTCAACAACGCCTTTGTCTAATTCGGTAATAGCCTTCTGCGCTTCCTCGTCATTAGGCATTTCAACAAATCCAAATCCACGGCTGCGACCGGTAAATTTATCGGTTATAACCCTGGCAGAAGATACTTCTCCGTATTCTTCAAAAAAAGCTTTTAAGTCCTCGTCTACGACGTTGAAACTTAAATTGGAAACATAAATGTTCATACTAAGTGATTAAGTTTTACAAATGTAAATCTGAGAAAACAGGGAAGTAAGGACGACTGAACTATTAGCAGAAGATGCGTAGCAGATTGAATCATTTCATTACCGGAACTGTACAAACTCAAATTTGAGGCGCAAAGGTAGGGATTAGTTTTCATGTAACAATAACTATTTTTAAAAAAATTAAACTACCGGAAGCACAGGCTACTTTTGCCGTAAAAAGGATGATGAAGCCCCTGATCATTTATTGTTATGATGCCTACTGCGGGTGGTGTTATGGCTTTAGCCCGGTAATGCAAAAACTGGAGGTGCAATACCGTAATGCTATTGATTTTGAAGTATTGTCGGGTGGTATGATCCTTCCGGAAAAGCCGCGGCATATTGGTGTAATAGCAGATTATATCAGGCAGTCGTACAAAACGGTTGAAGACCATACCGGCATATCATTCGGCAGGGATTATTTATGGCATATCAATAACCCGGAAGACAGCGACTGGTTTCCCCATTCTGAAAAACCCGCTATTGCTTTATGTGTGATCAAAGATGCGCATCCCTACCTTGCCGTTCCCTTCGCATCCGCCCTTCAGTATGCCTTACATTTTGAGGGCAGGGATCTGTGCGATGATGAAGCGTACCGTCATTTGCTGAGCAACTATCCTATATCCCCTGAATTATTTTATAAAAAGCTGCACAGCGTGGAATACCGCGAAAAGGCGTACCATGAGTTCGCGCTATGCAAACAGCTTAAGGTAACCGGTTTTCCCGCCGTTTTTTTGCAGGTAGCCGGTAACCGGTTCTATGCCATAGCCAAAGGGTATACGGATTATAACACATTGAAAAACAGGGTTGAAAATGTGTTGAGGGAAGCGGGGGATCCGAAACCCGAAGAGAAGCACTAAGAACCAAATCACAAGAACCAAACTTGCCTACCGGCAGGCAGGCCTGTCCGCCGGGGCGGATAAAATTCAAATAGTAAATCTCAAATCCGAAAAGGAAAATCCGAAATCCGAAGGAGCCGGTTGTCAACCATTAGCTTTCAGCTATAGAAGCATAAAAGGAGTATTCATTCTATCGTTAGTAGTTTTTGTTGTCTGCCCTATACCTCATGCCTCATACCCTATACCTTCATTCATGCCAATAACACAGGAATGTTTATCCAAAAGGTGCAACGTTATCGTTTATTACGATGTCAGTTCAAAGGCTAAGGCAAATGTATTTAGCTATTAATAAGGCTGTTTATGAAGAATCAATTATATATCCTTTTTTTTGCGCTGTGCTTTGCCGGCTGTAAAAAAGACACGGTAACCCGGCACGATACATCGGGGCCAAAGCTGATGTTTGTAAAGGCGAAAACGAACGGGGGAGGTATTATACAGGAGGAGAACATCTACAACGAAAGCGGGAACATCAAAACACGCATCAGCTATAAAGACTATACGGCAGGGCTGGTGTTTTCCAAAATAACATATATGTATGAAAGCGACAAATTAATTCAAACCGATGACCAGATGGATTTTTCAAGCAATTCCCTGGGCTCGAATTATCAGTACGGCCGTTCCCGTTTTGAATACAGCGGCAACCGGATCATACAAAGAAATCATTACCTGAAAATAGGCAACGATTATGAGCTGAGGTCTTTTACAGTCTTTTCATATGATGATCAGGGGCATCCTGTTAAGCAAACCCGGTATTCGACCGATGGGGAATTGCTCGGATATACAATTTACACTTATAAAGGCAACAATGTAGTGCTGAGTGAGTCGTATACTATAAATCAGTCTAATGGTGAAGCCGTGCCTGCCTTAAAATATAGTTATAAGTACGATAATAAAAAAAATCCATACCGGAAGGTCTATTACAGTATAGAAAATATCCCGTTCTCGGTAAATGAGAATAATATCACTGAAACCACTTCTGTTAATTACAATATTTATCCATCATCTGCACAGGGCGTAAGCAGTACTTCCCCGACCACCTATGTATATAATAACCTGGGTTACCCTTCGCTAATGAATGAAAACGGCAATGAATTTGTGCTGGAATACAAATAGTATTTTAAGGCAATACCCCCGCTTTTGTGCTCAGGGCAAACGCATCTAATTTATAAATCTTAAAAAGAGGCATAGCCTCGAAAAATATTGTAAAAACGGGTTTCAACCCGTTTAAAAAACAGCAAAAAGTTAGGGAGAGCTGTAGGCTCGTTGCCATGATGAACCGTGCCGATGGCACTCATTTTCTCAAATGCGCATTTACAACCGTGCTAAAGCACGGCTTTACAAAATAGTGTCGAGCCTTCGGCTCTTCGTAAATTTAGATGCGTTTGCCCTGCTTTTGTGCTTCCTGTAGTATCAATAGTCACAATTTTCCTATAGGTTTGCCGCTCTAAAGGAGTTCCGGTATTG
>CAYVEI010000141.1:0-12600 GCA_964450515.1 uncultured Terrimonas sp.
GGATGTGCAGTTTATGCTGTACAATACCATACGGCAGGGCATTGCACAAAAGGGGTCGAAGCCTTCGCAGCAAATGCAGCAATGGGGTATCGGGCTAACCCAACATTTCCTTGAAAATATTTCCGAAGCCGGTGATATCTGGAAAAGCCGCCCGCTCGACAGCACCGGTGAACCCGTGGATCCATGGAAGGTGTCTGATGAATTTTTAACCAATGTTGCCCCGGCCTTCCGTATCATTTTTAGCGAAGCACATGGTTATAATCCAATGGCCGTACTGTATTCCGTTCCGTTTACATTGCCTGCCACTTTGCATATGAATGTGTTTGATAATGATATACACAATAGTGATACCAAAAAAGGCATTTCAAAAAATGTTGTTCGCATACGCCTTCAGGGTAGTAATGAAGTGATTGCTGAGTACAGGATGGAGCAGAAACAAACCATGGAATTTAAAGATCTCATCAAAGAAAAAGTGCCTTTTGATCTTTCGGCATGGCAGGGAAAATTGGGCTATATAGAAGTTGTTGACAGTACAAAAACAGGCTCTGTTGGCATAGGCAAACTGGAGCCGGCGGTTGTGCCCATTCCTGACCAGGGAACAGATGAAATAAATGAACGCCGCATACAGGCGGCCGAAATTGCCGGCGAATATAAAGTAGCTGCGCTGCAGACTGCTTTGCAGAAAATAGTGGCGGCTGAATGGATAGATTATAAAGTTCGTGCAGCGGCAGCCAATGCGCTCATGCATATTGCTCCCGGTAATAATACAGCATTGATTGGGAAGCTGTTTAATAATAAAACGGCATTGCCTGCACTCAGGCAAAAAATGGCCGCGGCACTGGCAGAGGCCCCCTCCGCCCCTACTTACCATATATTGCAGGAAGGATTAACGGGGAGCAATTTTTCGGTACAAACGGCAGTTGTTTCCAACCTTTCCGCTACACAAGAGGGGATTAATCATATATTAGATGCCTTTAAAGCAAAGCAGTTTAACCCGGCGGTGTTAGCGGAGCCGGTAGTGCGCGAAAGGCTGGCCGCCAATATTACACCGGCTCAGCAAAAGCAATTGGATGTGCTTTGGGGCAGCAGTAAAACGGATGTGGAAGAAAGACAAAAATTGATTGAAGACCGGATAGCCGGCGTTGGCATTTCTACTGCTACACCCGAAACAGGGAAAAATATTTTTGTTCAGAACTGCAGTATGTGCCACCAGGTAAAGAGCGAAGGAGGTTTGGTAGGGCCGCAGTTAGATGGAATAGGCAACTGGGGTGTTAAGGCGCTTACAGAAAAAATTCTTGATCCTAACCGGAATATATCGCAGGCTTTTCGTACCTATAACATTACATTGAAGAATGGAAAGCTGGTGAGTGGGTTATACCGCAGAACAGAAGGCGAAGTAATGGTATATGCCGATCCGGCAGGCAAAGAATTTTCGGTGGCTAAAAAGGATATCAAAGAAAATAAGCCATCACAATATACTTTAATGCCCGACCAGTTCAGGAATGTTATTAAAGAGGAAGATTTTTACGCACTGATGAGGTATTTGCTGAGTGTGAAGTGAGAGAGGGGGGGAAGGGTGAGACGTGAGAAGAGAAGTGAATAATGAATAGGCAATGGTGAGTGGTGAATTTGTTTCATGTTTATCATCTCACGTTTATCGTTTCACGTGAGGAGGGGTGAAGGTGAGAGGAGAGACGTGAGGGGTGTATTGACTATTGACTATTCACCTCCACCGCCCCGGTGCGTGTCTTCACGCACCGGAAGAAGTATCTGTTCGTTAAATTTATAAATGTTAAAAATAAAAATTATGATAGCACAGGTGCATAGAATAGTATTAGCTGGTTTGGCATTGGGGCTGATGGCTACAGGTTGTGATGCCCAGGGCAAACAGGAGAAATCCCGTTCAATAACATTCAGTAAGCAGGTGCTTACCAAAGATTTTGTTAGCGAAGGCGCTGCAGTTGGAGATGTAAATAAAGATGGCAGGATAGATGTAATAGCCGGGGCCTTCTGGTTTGAAGCGCCGGACTGGAAGAAACATGAAATAGCAAAGCCGGAAAAATACGTGGTGGGCGTAGGGTACAGTAATTCATTCTTGAATTTTAGCATGGATGTAAACCAGGACGGGTGGATTGACCAGGTACGCATTGACTGGCCGGGGAAAACGGCAGTATGGCATGAGAATCCACAGAATAAGCCGGGTCATTGGCCCGTGCATGTTATCCATACATCGGTAGGCAATGAGGCGCCGTTGTTTGTTGACGTAGATGGCGATGGCAGGGAAGATATTGTGTGCAATGATCCCGAAAAGAAGCAGATCATCTGGCTGCAGTCGCCGCAAAAGAAAGGAGATACAACGTGGACGCTAACGGTTATAGCCGCCGGCGATGATATACCCGGCACACATATGTATACCCATGGATTGGGCTATGCCGATATCAACGGCGATGGAAAAAAAGATGTGCTGATCAGCAAAGGATGGTGGGAAGGACCTGCCAACCCGAAGCAGCCCAACTGGACGTTTCATGCGGCAGACCTGAGCGAAGATTGCGCGCAAATGTATGTGATGGATTTAAATGACGACGGGCTGGCAGATATCATCAGTTCTTCTGCGCACAATTACGGCATATGGTGGCACGAACAGCAAAAGGATGCAAACGGGAATATTACATTTACACATCATCACATTGATTCCAGCTTTTCGCAGAGCCATAGCCTGGCATTGGTGGATGTTAATGGTGATGGGCACCCCGACCTGGTTACCGGCAAACGGTACTTCGCACATAATGGTGGAGATCCCGGTGCACATGAACCCGCGGTATTGTACTGGTTTGAATATAAGCCGGGAAAAACACCTTCCTGGGTAAAACATGAAGTGGACAATGACTCCGGCTCCGGTTTAAACCTTGTGGTGGAAGATATTAATGGCGATAAACTACCCGATATTATCGTATCTAATAAAAAAGGCGTGCATGTTTTTCTGCAGAAAAAGTAAGGGGTACTTGCAAAGCAGTTCGTCCTTCCTATATTTACAAACAACATTAACTAATTAAATATTTGATTCATGAGATTTGGTATCAACACTTTTTTATTTACCTCACCTTTTACCACAGAAAGTATTTCCCTGTTCCCCCAATTTAAAAAATGGGGATTTGACTCCGTTGAAATTGCGCTGGAAGACGCATCGCATATTGACCCGGTTGCTGTAAAAAAAGCTTTGGATGATAACGGGCTGGTGTGTGGTTCTATTTGCGCGGCTATGGGCGGCGGACGTGATCTGCGGGGCACGGCAGAAGAGCAGAAAGGCGCACTGGATTATTTAACAGCGGTAATTGACCTGTCGCCTGCATTGGGTCATCCTACGTTAATCGGACCTTTGTATTCAGAAGTGGGGAGAGCAGATCTGGTTGCCCCGGAAGATTATAAGCAGCAATGGGATACCGTTGTAAAGCATTTGCGTACGCTGGCTGCACATGCAGGCTCACTCAATGTAAAGCTGGCTATTGAACCGCTTAACCGTTTTGAAACCGACTTTATCAATACCTGCGACCAGGCGTTAAAGATGGTGAATGATGTTAATGAGAAGGCGCTGTTGATGCACTTAGATACTTTTCACATGAATATCGAGGAAAAAGACTCCGCGAAAGCGATATTGAAAGCGGGTAATAAGCTGGGCCATTTTCATGCCTGCGGGAGCGACAGGGGCACCCCGGGCAATGATCACATTAACTGGACAGGCATATTCGATGCATTGAAGCAGGTGGGTTACGATGGTGATGTAGTAATTGAATCTTTTACGCCCGCTATTGAGATCATCGCCAGGGCGGCATGCATCTGGAGAGAAATGGAACCTTCGAAGGAAAGCATTGCTATTGAAGGTGTGAAGTTTTTAAAGAAGCAATATGAAGCTGCGGCTGCCTCCTGATATACCACAATAGCTCAACCCCAGCACTACTGCTTATTATACCAACGCAGCTTGCCTACCGG
This sequence comes from uncultured Terrimonas sp., assembly GCA_964450515.1. GTDB lineage: Bacteria > Bacteroidota > Bacteroidia > Chitinophagales > Chitinophagaceae > Agriterribacter. Next base: position 3,988 of record CAYVEI010000141.1, read on the forward strand.
CGATAGAGAGGCATTTGTCTTTGGCTCAATCATTGCAGACCCTTCCTTCCGTCAGAGTGACAGGCCGTTGGTTCCTTGCCGGGCATTACTACAAAAGCCAACCATATCACTACTGCTTCTACCTTCAATGCCGAAGGAAATGCCTGCTATTGTTATTCCTGCAAATCCCGAAAATTTAATCACAAAATGAAAACTGTTGCAATACAAAAACCTAAATTTAATCTCTATTGCTTATCACAAAACAGAAATACATGAAAAATGCACTCTTCAACCGCCGCCGGTTCATCACAGATGGTTCGAAAGCTGCTGCAGGCATAGCCCTGTTTTCATCATTAGCCGAAAAATCAGTTGCTTTGACGCATAATGAGCCCAGGATCAGGTTTTCGGTGATCAGTATCAACCATTCTCATATATACGGTATGGTTGACGCGGTAACAAGGGGAGGCGGCCAACTGGTTTCTTTTTATGCCAAAGAACCTGAGCTGGCGGCTGCTTTTGCAAAAAGGTACCCGCAGGCAAAGGTTGCCCGTAATCAAAAAGAAATACTTGAAGACAATACTGTACAACTTATCCTCAGCTCCGGTATCCCGGTGGAACGTGCTCCCTTAGGCATTGACGTAATGCAGCACGGAAAAGACTACCTGGTTGATAAGCCCGGTATTACCACGCTGGAGCAGCTTGCAGCAGTGCGCCGCGTACAAAAAGAAACAAAACGGCTGTATACGATCATGTACAGCGAACGGTTAGAGAACCGGGCAACAGTAAAAGCGGGTGAGCTGGTGAAAGCCGGTGTTATAGGACATGTTATTCAAACGATTGGTATGGGCCCACACCGCATGAATCCCGGATCAAGGCCGGAATGGTTCTTCGATAAAAAATATTTTGGCGGCATCATTACCGATATCGGCTCACACCAGTTTGACCAGTTTTTATTTTTCACAGGTTCCACCAAAGCGGATATTGTTGCTGCGCAGGTTGGCAATGTGCATTATCCCCAGTACCCGCAGTTTGAAGATTTCGGTGACGTGATGATAAGAGGCAACAATGGAACAGGATATATACGTGTGGATTGGTTTACGCCTGATGGATTAAACTCATGGGGAGACGCGAGACTCACCATTCTTGGTACAGAAGGGTACATTGAAATTCGCAAGAATATTGATATTGCCGGACACGAAGGCGGCAACCACCTTTTCATTGTAAACCAGAAGGAAACCCGCTATATTAACTGTAACAACGATCCGCTTCCTTTCGGCGAATTGTTTGTGAATGATGTCATCAACCGCACTGAAACGGCTATGCCACAGGAACATTGTTTCCTTGCTACTGAACTGGCATTGAAAGCGCAGGAAAATGCGCAGAAGCTGGATTTTAAAAAGTGAGTATTAAAGTTTTGAAAAGAGCGCGAAGCCGCCTTAAAACTGCAGGTAATTATTACCGTTACTACAACACTGATTTATCTCATCTGCCACAAATGGTAAGATCGCACTGTGTAATGGTAAACCATTAGGTATTGATATAGGTATTGTTGTGCTTAAGCTAATGTCAACGGTATACTATTGTTGGTAGATGTTCAGTAATATCTGTATTTGCTATTATCAGATATTTATTATAATTAATATTTATCTCACTGCTTTGTGTCATAGATAGTATTACGGCCCGTTTTTAGCCAAAGAGCAGCATGCTACAGGATGCAACATGGAGGTGCAGGACGGGGATACAAATAAATGGTTATACTTTCAATAAATGTTTTAGAAACATTTATTTTTTCATTATTCCAAAATTAATTGCTATGCCAAAACAAGAGCCTACGTTTAAAGATCCGAATACTACTTAGTTAATACATCAAATAGATACCTGTTTACCTATGCCCGGTTCAGGGTGTTTTAGTAAGACTGTTCCGCTCTGTTTTTAAAATATAAACAGCGGATACAGATTGTATAATTTTACTACCAGATATCTATTGCCTCCTTCATTAACTATATATCAGACCAAAACAATTTCACCTCACTTCAAAAAATTGCTATGCAACAAAAAACGATTTCTTACATCAAATGTTTTTCAACCTTCCTGCTTGTAATACTCTTTTCATTGCACACGCTTGCCCAGCAGCAAACTGTTGCCGGAACGGTAACGGATGAAGGTTCTTCCGATGGCTTGCCGGGTGTAACGGTTTCTGTGAAGGGAACTAATATCAGCACACAAACCGATAACGATGGCAGGTTCTCTATAAATGCCGGAACGGGAAAGGTGCTTGTTTTTTCGTTTGTAGGTTACGATACCAGGGAAGTAAATATCAATAACCGTAACACAATTGCTATAAGTTTGGCTGCTTCTACAAAAGGCCTGGAAGAAGTTGTAGTAGTTGGCTATGGTAACCAGATCAGAAGACAGGTAACAGGATCTGTACAAAACATACGTGCAGAGGAATTTAAAGATATACCCGTTTCGCAGATGACCCAAAAGCTGCAGGGGCGTTTGGCCGGTGTGCAAATTAATCAAACAACAGGTAAGCCCGGGCAGGGCATGTCGGTTAGAATCCGCGGACAATTATCAGTTTCTGCAGGAAGCGATCCTTTATATGTAGTGGATGGTTTTCCATGGACTGGCAATATTTCTGCTTTAAATCCGGATGAGATTGAAAGTATTGCCATTTTAAAAGATGCTGCATCTACCTCGTTATACGGCTCACGTGCCGCTAACGGAGTAGTACTGGTTACTACCAGAAAAGGAAAAAGCGGACGAACCAGTATTAGTTTAAACACCTATGCGGGAATACAGGAAGTGCCGATGCGGGGCAGAATTAAAATGATGGATGCTGTGGAGTTTGCCCAGTTTAAAAAGGAATATTATGAAGATGAAGGGTTGCCTGTGCCGGGAGAGTTTCAAAATCCCCAGCAATATGCAGGTAAAAATAATGATTGGTACGATGCCTTACTTCGTAAAGCTCCGTTGTACAGCTATAATCTGATGTTATCTTCAAGCACTGATAAAGTAAATACCTCTGTTGTAGCAGGTATTTTTGATCAGCAGGGCGTAGTACTGAATAATGCCTATAAGAGATATTCTTTGAGAATGAATACCGATTATAAGGTATCGGATCAGGTAAAGATTGGATTTAATGTGGCCCCTTCCTATATATTTGATAACACGCCGCGCACAGACGGGGATCGAGGAACGGGCGTTTTGTTCAATGCATTGCATACCTGGCCCATCATGCCGATATATGATGATAATGGAGAATTGACCTTGTACAACACCTTCCCGGCAAGTACCGGTAATATTTTCAATTATCCCAACTGGGTAAGAGCTGCTGAAGAACTGACAAACGAAACCAAAACAATTAATTTACTGGGTAATGCATACGTACAGTACGAACCCATAAAAGGACTTACTTTCAAATCAACAGTAAATCTCGAATACCAAAGCAACCGCTTTTTCTTTTTTAATCCCTCCACTGCAACGAGTGCAATAAATGTTTCAGTGCCCACAACCGCAGTTTCTATCCGGCAAAGCTGGGAGAATGTAAATTTTCTGAATGAAAACCTGATCACATACAATAAAGACATTGGTGATCATAGCTTTGAAGTTCTGGCAGGATTTACTAACCAGCGGTATCGTCAAAACGGACAAAGGATACAGGCGGATACTTATACAGACGACAGGCTTCCCACCATTCAGGGCGCTTTAAATATAAACAGGGGAGGCACTAATAATTTTATAAATGAATGGACACTGGCTTCTTTCCTGTCAAGAATTTCCTATAACTATAAAGGAAAATACCTGCTCACTGCAGCTATACGTTCAGATGGTTCTTCCCGTTTTGGCTCCAATAACAGGTGGGGAACTTTCCCTTCAGTGTCTGCCGGATGGGTATTTAGCGATGAAGCATTTATGCAAGATCAAAATGCCATCTCATTTGGTAAAATACGGGCCAGTTACGGTGTAATTGGTAATAATAACATTGGTAATTATACACAGTATGCACTTGTTAATAATACCGTGAACACTGTGTTTGGAAATTCCGTTGCTACCGGAGCGGCGGTAACATCATTAGCAAACCCTGCTTTAGGCTGGGAAACAACGGCTCAGTATGATATTGGTTTAGATTTAGGATTTTTTAATGACAGGGTACAGCTTACATATGATTATTATCAGAAAAGCACAACGAACCTGCTGTATAGTGTGCAGGTTCCGCAGGAATCAGGATTCGGCAGCTTTAATGATAATATTGGCGAAATAAAATTCTGGGGTCACGAATTGGCAGTAACTACCCGGAACATGGTAGGGAAATTGAAATGGACTACCAATGCAAATATTTCATTTAACCGGAACAGGGTAATATCCCTGGCAGATGGTATTGACAGGGTGTATGGAACATTTCACATAACACAGGTAGGAAAACCATTCGGTCAGTTTTATGGACTCGTAGCCCAGGGGGTGTATATGAATCAGGATGATTTAGATAAATCTCCTCAAATCCCGGGACGCTCTGTTGTGGGTAGTATTAAGGTCAAAGATGTAAACGGTGATGGCTTAATTACCTACGGAGGCAATGAGGATGACCGTACCATTATCGGTAATCCTTTCCCGGATTTTATTTACGGTATTACAAATACCTTACAATACGGCAACTTTGATTTTTCCATTATTGGTTCAGGTTCCAAGGGTAATCAACTCCTGGTTCGTCATCTCTATAGTACCGCCAACCTGGATGGCGTATTTAATTTGGTGGAAGAAGTTAAATACAGGTTTCGTTCTCCGGAAAACCCTGGTAAGGGCCGATTTGGAACTACAGTTGGCGGTGGACAAATAACAGGCGTTGAGAGAGACTGGATGAACAGTAATTTCATTGCTAACGCTTCGTACTTCTCCATTAGGAATATCACCTTGGGGTACAATTTTAATTTTAAAGAAAAGAGCCCTGTTAAATCTGCAAGATTATATGCTTCTATTCAACAGGTGTACACGTTTACTGATTACTGGGGCGGACCAAATCCTGAAACCAGTGCGCAGGGTAATGGTGACGGAGACGGGGGTAATCTGAGCCAGGGGCTTGACCTGTCAAACTATCCCGTTCCGCGTACCTACACGCTTGGAATTAATGTAAACTTTTAAATAACTATTTCTTAGAGACTAAATTAATTAGATATGAAAGCAAAAATATTTTTTTTAGTGTTAATGAGCATGGGTTTTGCTTCCTGCGAAAAGTATCTGGACGTTCCTCCTGAAACCAGCCTAAGTTCTACTACTTTTTTTCAGAAAGAAGCCGATTTTCAGCAGGCCGTCAACGCTGCTTATGTACCCTTACGTGCAATATTTAACAACCATAACTGGGTGCTGGCAGAACTGCATTCTGACAATACATACTACGCTCGTAATGTTGCATTTGGGAATGAAGAACAAACGCAAAATGTTGCCGATTTTAATATTCCCACTAACCAGGGCATTACAACCAACACCCGGGTAAGAGATTTATACCGCTTATATTATCAGGTAATAGCCCGCAGCAACCAAATACTGGCAACAATTGATGAGGTTGAATTTGATGCAGATTCAAAAAATAACCTGAAAGGCCAGGCATTATATTTAAGAGCTTTTTCTTATTTCGATTTGGTACGTTTTTTTGGCTCTGTGCCTATACATCTTGAGCCTGTTATTGACAGGGCTGGTGCTGCGTTACCCCTTGCCACTACAGAGGAACTGTATACACAGATAGAGAACGATGCAAAGGAAGCCGCAAGCCTGCTTAAGCCAAAATCAACGCAGGAACCCGGAAGAGCTACCTCCGGATCTGCAAAAACAGTACTGACCAACCTGTATATTGAACAAAAGAGATGGAAAGATGCTGAAGATATGGCCAAGTCTATAATTGACAGTGGCGGGTACAGCTTAATTCCTGAATATGAAAATGTATTCTCAACTTCCACCGGTAATAAAAACAACAGTGAATCCATATTTGAGATCCAGTATATGGAAGGCTCTGCAGGATACCAAAGCAATTTTATATACGCCTTTATTCCAAGGCCTATTCTCGCTTCTGAGGTTGCCACTATATTCGGACCTACGCAGAATCAGCAGGGGATATCGGTTGAAGGGAAAAATATACCTACGCCCGATCTGATTGCCGCTTACGAGCCTGGTGATGAACGTAAAGATGCTTCTATTGGTTATGTTACACTTTCAGGAAGCTTGTGGGCGCCTAAAACATATCCTTATACAAAAAAGTATGCAAAGCCTCATGCACTAGATAATAACACAGGCATTAATTGGCCTGTTTACCGTTATGCAGAAGTGCTTTTATTTTATGCAGAAGCACTGAATGAACAGAATAAACCCGGCGATGCCGCCATATATCTTGACAAGGTTCGTAACCGCGCAGCATTGGGCAATACAACAGCCTCTTCTCAGGCTGATATGCGGGAAGCGATTTTTAAGGAAAGAAGGGTAGAGTTGGCTTTTGAAAATAAAAGATGGCATGATATCAGGAGAACTGACAGGATACAGGAAATAATCGCACCCCACGGACAGAAAATTAAATCAAATCCTTTTAATTATTATTTCCCCGAAGGATATGAACCACCCAGCGATGCCTTCACAAATCTTGCTCCATACTACGGTCTCCCTGCTGATGAATCGGCATTGACGCCAAACTTTTAACTTGTTTAAACAATATAAGACCCATTTTCAAAAATAATAAAAAACATTAAACAGTAAACTCAGTTTTGGGGCAGTTAACTATAAGTCCGGTGAAGATCATTCAACTGATCTCGCCGGGCTTTCTGTTTACATCAACAGGTAACCAGTTTGCCGGGCCATAAATAATATTACTGCGTTTAAAATATCATATTAATCCTTATTTTTCCAAAGAACAATCACAACAACAATGGCCGGTAAAAGATTCCAATTATTTTTATTACTGATTGCATATATCATTTTCACAGGTTGCAGCAATGCAAAAAAGACAACCACGGTCAATAAGCCATTACCCGTAATTTTTGAAACCGATATGGGCAATGATATTGATGACGCCCTGGCGCTGGATATGCTGTATAAGTATACCGATCAGAAAATGGTTAAGCTGCTTGCGGTGAGCTCCAATAAAAACAATCCGTCATCCGCTGTATATCTTGATATCATGAATACCTGGTATGGCTACCCGAAGATACCGGTTGGAAAAGTAGTTAATGGCGCAAACTCGGAAAACGATGCCGTTAATTATACCCGGGTGGTAGCCGGTTACCAGCCTGCGTTCAAAAGAACAATGAAAGACACTGCTGCTTACGCCGAATCGGTAGATCTTTACCGGCGGGTATTATCGAAAGTTGCTGATCATTCCGTTGTTATTATTTCTGTTGGGTTTTCAACAAACCTCGCCAGGCTGCTTGATTCGGCCCCGGATAATTATACGGATTTGGGCGGAAAGGAGCTTGTGGCAAAAAAGGTAAAATTTTTATCGGTAATGGCCGGCAATTTTGAAGGGGAGAAGATGAAGGAATACAATGTGATGAAAGATGTGCCTGCCGCCCGGGAACTTTTTAAGGAATGGCCAACTCAAATTGTAGTAAGTCCTTTTGAAGTGGGTGAACAGATCAAATACCCGGCAACGAGTATAATCAATGATTTTAAATGGGCAGCCCATCATCCCATGGTGATCGCTTATGAAAGTTATGCAAAAATGCCCTACGACCGCCAAACCTGGGATTTAACTGCTGTATTATACGCCGTGGAAGGAGCAAAGAATTATTTTAGTGTGAGCGAGCCGGGTACTATTGAAGTGATGGCTGATGCATTCACTGGTTTTACGGCCAACCCAACCGGAAAGCACCGTTATTTAAAAGTAAATGCTGAGCAGGCAGAAAGGGTAAAAAGAAGGTTTATTGAACTTATTACAACCCCTCCGGCAGCATTGAAATAAAAATGCAGAAATTAGCTGTTATTGCTATTGTAGAATAATTAGTGAGCCATAAAGCATTATTGTGATTTAATTTTTTTGTGTTAATGCAATAGTAACTGCGATCTCTAAATCTGATAAAGTAACAATAGTTCAAGCTCTTTGCGTATTTATCAGGGATAGATAGCTGAGGCTACAGTAATACTACAGCCAGATCAGGGCGTGTGCACGGATGTGTTGTATCCTCATCCGTGCTTGAACTTTTTGTTACTTTTTCTTTCAAGAGAAAAAGTAAAAAGAACAATTTATTACTAAAGAGATAGAAAGGAAATAAAAAGAATTTTTTTTTCAGATAAGGATTTCCGCTTTAAATACTTGATCCTATACTATTAAATTTAAAAACATGTCCCGATACCAGAACCTCATCACCCTTGATGAATTCACTATTCAGCAGCTTCGTTTATTCCCGCATGCCACGGGAGAATTATCGGGCCTGCTGCGTGGCATCGGTTTAGCCGCTAAGCAGGTAAACCTTGAAGTAAATAAAGCGGCGCTGGCAGATATACTGGGTGCGGAAGGAAGTATCAATATCCAGGGAGAAGTGGTGCAGAAATTAGATGTATATGCCAATAATGTTTTTATCAATGTATTGCGATCGGGGATCAATTGCGCCGGTATCGTTTCCGAAGAGAACGAGGATATGGTTGTATTTGATGATG
>CAYVEI010000142.1:0-12581 GCA_964450515.1 uncultured Terrimonas sp.
AATCAATATCCGACACCTGTTCTTTTAATGGCGCCGCGTTATAGTCAATATGTTCGTTAGCGCCCATGCGCAATACAAAATCCCTGTTTGCTGCAGAAGCTGTTCCTGCCACCCATGCACCAAAATATTTGGCTATCTGCACGGCATAATGCCCTACGCCTCCCGCAGCGGCATGGATCAGCACTTTTTGCCCTTTTTGAATAGTAGTAAATGCCCGCATGGCCTGCCATGCTGTTAAAGCGGCAAGAGATGCTGCTGCAGCTTCATTATGCGAAATATTGGAGGGCTTTAGGGTAAGGTGAGCGGCAGGCGCGGCCACATACTCCGCATAGGCCTTACCGTGGCCCGGAAAGTTAACCATGCCAAATACTTCATCTCCCTTTTTAAATGCCGTAACGCCATAGCCTGCTTCCACTACCTGGCCCGACACATCCCAACCCAATATCAACGGCTTTTCATCTTTCAGCACGGTGTATAATCCCTTACCGGAGCGGGTTTTTACATCAATGGGGTTGATGCTCAGTGATCTCACCGCTATCAATACCGCTCCATCCGCAATTGCCGGAATGGATAGTTCTTTCAAAACCAGGTTTTGAGTTCCTCCCGGCTCCTGTAAAACCCATGCTTTCATTATGTATTTGTTTTAGTTGTTATTTATGTTATTCAAAAGGGTGTTATCAATAATTAACAGGCAATAATTTCATGTATTCATTCAGATCGGTATGCGTTTTTTTACGGAATGCGGTTCCCGCAGAAGATAATTTTAATATCCGCGAAACCCTGAAGTCGCGGTAATCATTGCGCCACCAGCACCAGGCGATCATATGCCAGTTAAAAGCATAAAATATAAGGCCTATAGGTTCTATTGCCCTGGCACTTACCTCGTCATTCAGGTTCCGGTATTCTATGTTAAGTATGGTTTGGGTTGCTATGGCATTCTGGATCTCAGATAAGTAAGCGAAATTATTTCCGCCAAATGCGCAGGTAACGGTTTTTATCTGCGACTGCAGTTGTTCCAGCTTTTCTTTCTGGCTTCCGCGCAATACAGACCTTACCTTGTTCAAAGCCATTTCGTAATGCTTCCGGATGGATTGATCAGAAAAACGGGCAGCGATACTTTCCATGAGTATCAGCGCATTGGCTTCTTCATTGGTAAAGGATACCGGCGGTAAAAAATAGCCCTGCACAATAAAATAGCCCCGTCCGTTCTCAAAGCTTACCGGAACGCCAATTTCTGTAAGCGCCTTCACATCGCGGTATACCGTGCGTATGCTTATTGAAAACGTATCGGCAATGCGTTCCGCTGGTATAAACTTTTTAGATTGGAGCATGGTTAAAATGCCCATGAGCCGGTCAATACGATTCAATTGTGTTTGATTTAGTGAAATTAAAATTACGCACAAAAGCATTCCCACTCATTCGGAAGTAGTATTATAGGTGCATATATTTTAAATTTTTTCATAATAATTTTCAATATTTTTGAATATTTTTCATAAAAAATGAAATTTCTTTTTCTATATCGTAAACAATTACGTATTTTTGACGAAATTTTTTAACCAATAGATTAAACCGAATATTTATGTGTGGCATAGTTGGCGTATTTGATTGCAAAACGGGTACAGAATCGCTTCGTCCCCGGATACTTAATATGTCAAAAAAGATCCGGCATCGCGGGCCGGACTGGTCAGGGATATACAGCGATGATAATATTGTTATAGCGCACGAACGTTTGGCCATTGTAGATCCCCAGTCGGGCAGGCAGCCTTTGTATACAAAAGACAAAACCTTGGTGCTTGCGGTAAACGGAGAAATATATAACCACCGGGAAATCAGGAAATCATTACCCGGTTACGAATTTTTAACCCAGTCTGATTGTGAAGTGATCCTGGCCTTATACCAGGAAAAAGGCATTGATTTCCTGGAAGACCTGAATGGCATATTTGCCTTTGCCTTATACGACAAAAAGGATGGCTCTTATTTTATTGCCCGCGATCATATCGGTATCATTCCTTTTTATATGGGCTGGGATGAGTGGGGCAATTTTTATGTAGCCTCGGAACTGAAAGCGCTGGAAGGTGTTTGTAATAATATTAAAGAATTTTTACCCGGCCATTATTTGCATAGCAAAGATGGCGGTTATGAGCTGAAGCGCTGGTATAAACGCGACTGGGAGCGATATGAGAATGTAAAAGATAATGTTTCCGATATAGCTGTTTTGCGTAAAGCGCTTGAAGACGCGGTGCACCGCCAGTTGATGAGCGATGTGCCTTATGGCGTTTTACTCTCCGGTGGATTAGATTCTTCTATTATTGCGGCAGTTACCAAAAAATTTGCGGCTAAAAGAGTAGAGTCGGGCGATACACAGGCTGCCTGGTATCCGCAGTTGCATTCGTTTGCTGTGGGCTTAAAAGGCTCGCCCGACCTGGTTGCTGCGCAAAAAGCGGCCGATCATATCGGCACCGTGCACCATGAAATTCATTTTACCATACAGGAAGGATTAGACGCCATAAGAGATGTGATCTATCATTTGGAAACCTATGATGTTACCACTATCCGTGCTTCCACGCCGATGTACCTGATGGCACGGATCATTAAATCCATGGGTATAAAAATGGTGCTGTCGGGCGAAGGTTCGGATGAACTGTTTGGCGGTTACCTGTATTTTCACAAGGCGCCCAACCCGGAAGCGTTTCATGAGGAAACCGTGCGGAAATTAGGCAAGCTGCATTTGTATGATTGTTTGCGTGCCAATAAATCACTGGCTGCCTGGGGCATTGAAGGCCGCGTGCCATTTTTAGATAAGGAATTTATGGATGTGGCTATGCGCTTAAACCCTGCAGATAAAATGGCCAAAGATGGCAAAATGGAAAAGTGGATACTGCGCAAGGCTTTTGAAGATTACCTGCCGGAAAGTATTGCCTGGCGTCAAAAAGAGCAATTTTCCGATGGCGTGGGCTATAGCTGGATTGATACGCTCAAAACCGTTGCCACCCTGAAAGTTACGGATGAGCAGTTAGCGAATGCCAGGTACCGGTTTCCTATTAATCCCCCGATGTCTAAAGAAGAATATCATTACCGTTCTATATTCAGTGAACATTTTCCTTCGGATGCCGCAGCGGCTTGTGTGCCTTCGGTGCCATCGGTGGCCTGCAGCACGCCGGAAGCGCTGGCCTGGGATAAATCTTTCCGGAACCTCAACGATCCTTCGGGGCGTGCGGTAGCCAGTGTGCACAATATGGCGTATGAAGAAAAGTAAATCCGAAGGAGTACAAAGCATCAGGAACCAAATCACAAAAAACAAATAAATTTCAAATCCGAAGTCTGAAACGCTAAATCCGAAGCAAAATCTAACCGTAAACCACAAACAATAAACTATAAATCAAAAAATCCGAAGTCGTAAAAGGCCCGTCTTTGCGAGGCGTCAAACATATGCCGGATATTAGAAGAACTATACACGCCGAAGCAATCCTATTGAAGCGAAGCGGAGCAGTAAGCCCATTTATAGAGTATAATCCGTATCCTAATTGGGGGATTGCTTTGAACCTTAAAAAGTAGTACACATTATTCAGATCAGTTCAGGTTCCCGCAATGACGTTCAAATTCGAAGCGAAATCACCTGAAAGCTAATAGCTGAAAGCTGTTTACTCCGGTAATACCGGTCCGTAGTGCAATTTCTTTCCTATCTGTTCCCTGTTGGGGAAAAGAATATCATGAGCAGTTTCATATCCTTCATCTGCCACCTGGTTAAGCATGCTCCTTTCTTTATAGCGGCGGGCAGCATATACCGCCAGTCCGGCCAAAAAGCCAACGGCTACCGCAACAAGTATTTTATCAGATTTTTTCATCCTTTGTCTTTTTTACAAAGATAAAACTGCAAAGCATATACTATGTTAAATGATGTTAATGTATACAGGAATTTATCATAATCGAAGAAAGACGGGCATATCCTTCAGGATCAATATTCTTTAAAATAAAAAGCTAAATTCGCTTCCGGATATCAAAAAAATATCTGCCAAAAGGGAAACACCCTCAAACTGTAGTGCTTTTCATATTTTAAGCAATGATGACAACTCAATTAGCGCAGCTTTCCCCAACCCTGGAAGGCGAATTATACGACGATACAACAATAAGAACCTTATATGCAACGGACGCTTCGGCTTACCGTGAAATGCCTTTGGCTGTTGCCATACCCCGTTCGGTAGCGGACATAAAAAAGCTGATCGCTTTTGCCAACGCGCAAAAAACTTCGCTGATCCCCCGAACGGCGGGCACCTCCCTTGCAGGACAAGTAGTAGGGAAGGGCATCGTGGTAGACGTATCAAAATACTTCACAAAGATCCTTGAATTAAACACAGCAGAACATTGGGTTCGGGTACAACCCGGCGTTATACGCGATGAGCTGAATCTTTTTCTTAAGCCACATGGCTTATTCTTCGGTCCTGAAACATCTACCGCCAACAGGGCAATGATCGGCGGAATGGTGGGTAATAATTCCTGCGGGTCTAATTCTATAGTGTATCGAAGCACCAGGGAGCACTTGCTGGAAATAAAAGCATTGCTGAGCGATGGATCGGAAGCGGTATTTAAAGCGATGGATACAGATGCTTTTCATGCCAAATGTGAAGCACCGGGTTTGGAAGGGAAAATTTATCAGCGCATACGTGGTTTGCTGAGCAATTACGATACGCAGGAAGAGATACGGAAAGAATTTCCTAAAAAAACAGTGGAAAGAAGAAACACGGGGTATGCCGTGGATATGTTGCTCGATACCGCACCCTTTACCGCGGGAGAAGAGGATTTTAATTTTTGCAGGCTCATTGCAGGCTCGGAAGGTACGCTGGCTTTTATTACGGAAATAAAACTAAATGTGGTTCCGTTGCCAAAGGAATCCGGCTTGTTATGCGTGCATTTTAATACGATAGATGAATCGCTGAGGGCAAATCTTATCGGGCTGAAATATAAGCCTTCTGCCAGTGAATTGATAGATCACTATATTTTAGAATGCACAAAAGATAATATTGAGCAACGCAGGAACAGGTTTTTTGTGCAGGGCGACCCGGGTGCTATACTGGTTATAGAGTTTACACGCGATAGCAGGGAAGAAATTATGGCCGTGGCGCAGCAGGTGGAGGCGGAAATGAAAGCGGCAGGACTCGGTTATTACTTTCCTTTATTGTTTGGAGAAGATACCAAAAAAATATGGACACTGCGGAAAGCCGGCCTGGGCCTGTTAAGTAACCTGCCCGGTGATGATAAGGCCGTGCCGGTAATTGAAGATACGGCGGTTGATGTAAATGATTTGCCGGCATATATCCGCGAGTTTAATGAAATTCTTAAGAAATATAATTTGTATTCCGTGCATTACGCGCATGCGGGCAGCGGCGAAATACATTTGCGGCCCATTATCAACCTGAAAACAAAAGAAGGAAATAGCCTTTTCCGCACCATTGCTGAAGAAATAGCCACACTGGTAAAAAAGTACAAAGGCTCATTAAGCGGCGAACACGGCGATGGCAGACTGAGAGGAGAATTCATCCGGCAAATGATCGGTGAAAAGAACTACCGGTTGCTCAAAGAAATAAAAAAGGTATGGGATCCCAATAATATTTTCAATCCCAATAAAATTGTAGATACGCCGGCCATGAATACCATGCTGCGCTATGAGCCCGGCCGCCAAGCTCCTGCCTTTAAAACTGTTTTCCGTTATCCCAACCAGGATGTGCTGCGGCATGCCGAACAATGCAACGGGTCGGGGGATTGCCGTAAAACCCATTTGTCGGGCGGAACCATGTGCCCATCGTACATGGCAACAAAAAATGAAAAAGACACCACAAGAGCAAGGGCGAATATTTTAAGAGAGTTCCTTACGCATTCAGATAAAATAAATCGCTTTGATCATAAAGAAATTTATGAAGTGATGGACTTGTGCCTGAGCTGCAAAGGCTGCAAATCCGAATGTCCCTCCAACGTGGATGTAGCCAAACTAAAGGCAGAATTTTTACAGCAGTATTTCGATGCTAACGGGGTGCCGTTGCGGAGCCGGCTGATTGGTAATTTTACCGCATTGTCAAAAGCCGGAGCTTTGTTACCGGGTTTATATAACCTGGTAATGACCGGTAAGCTAACTGCCGGACTGGTAAAACGCGTGGCGGGGTTTGCTCCAAAACGCTCGATGCCCACAATGTATAAAACAACATTAAAGCGCTGGTATAAAAAGCACAGGCAGCAGGTTGCAAAGCAGTATACCAGGAAGGTATACCTGTTTTGTGATGAGTTTACCAATTATAACGATACGGAAACCGGTATTAAAGCGATTCTGCTGCTGGAACAATTAGGATATGAAGTGGTTATACCGGAACATACAGAAAGCGGGCGGTCGTGGCTTTCCAAGGGATTATTACGAAAAGCGAAAACGATAGCGGAAAAAAATGTAAGGCTTTTATCGCCATTAATAAATGAACAAACGCCGCTGATCGGCATTGAACCTTCCGCCATACTTACTTTCAGGGATGAGTACATTGACCTGGCGGATGACGCTGTGCTGGAAGAAACAAAGCGTTTGTCGGCAAATGTTTTTACTATAGAAGAGTTTTTAAGCCGCGAAGCGGATGCAGGTAATATTACCGGCAAAATGTTTACAACAGTGCAAAGGAAAATTATTTTGCACGGTCATTGCCATCAAAAAGCATTGTCATCTGTTACACCGTCGGTAAAAATATTATCGCTTCCCCAAAATTATTCCGTGCAAATTATTCCTTCGGGATGCTGTGGTATGGCGGGTTCTTTCGGGTACGAAAAAGAGCATTATGATCTTTCTATGCAAATTGGTGAGCTGGTATTATTACCCACCGTTCGCAAACAAACAGAGGATGTAATTATTGCAGCGCCGGGTACCAGTTGCCGTCACCAGATCAAAGATGGCGCATCAAAAAAAGCCCTGCACCCGGTGGAAATATTGTATGATGCATTGCAGGAGAGATAGAGCGGCGTATGAATACTTTCCGGGACGGAGTCCCGGATGAAAATATCCCCTTTTCATGTGATAGCCGCGCCCCTTTTTATGTCGGAACTTCAAATGAAAAATGAACCGAAGCAAATTCATGCTGTCCTTATTGTCTGTTGCTCCTGCAGCAGGTTTTGGACGGCATTACGAACAACTTAACTGCAAAGAAAAGGGGTTTAAGACGAAAGCGGGAGAGGGTCGCTATCATGGACATATCCAGTTGAAAGGCGTTAATTCCAATACCATTGATGTAAAAGTATCGGGAAAGGACACCAATGGCGACTTTGCCATTTTTGAGCAAACAAGTGTGTCACCTAAAAAGGGCACCCCTCTGCATGTTCATCCATACCAGGACGAAGTTTTTTACGTGCTGGAAGGAAGTTACCGTTTTAAGGTGGGAGACAGCATATATGAGCTTAATGCCGGCGACAGCATTTTTCTTCCGCGAAAGCTACCCCATGCGTGGTCACAATTAAGTGAAAGAGGAAAGATGACTGTTATGCTGCAGCCTGCAGGTAAACTGGAGGAATTTTTTGTAGCGTTAGCAGCTTTTACGAGTCCACCTTCCGGGGAGGAAATTGCCCGGTTGTTTCTGGAGTATGAAATGAAGGTAGTGGGTCCGCCTTTAACGGTTTAGTATAATTTTACTTGGCCCTGATATACACCAGCTTTACATGCTTTCTTCCCGTGTCGCGCTCATCAATTTCAAAGCCGGGTAAGCTTTTAATGAGTGGTAACAGCTTAGCATAACCGTAATTGCGCGGGTCAAAATCAGGACGTTTTTTGAGCAGCAGGTTTCCCAGATCTCCCAGGAAGGCCCACCCGTTTTCGTCTGCAAGGTCATTAATGCTGCCGGTAAGGAGGTTCACGAAGTGCTTATCGGCTTTATTCAGTATTTTTTCTTTTTTGGCTGTTTCTTTCTGCCGGGCAGGCTTTGGCAGGGTTTCTTCCTGCATCAGGATCTCTATATAAATAAACTTGTCGCAGGCAGCCCGGAAGGCGCCGGGGGTTTTTTGTTCACCCATACCAAACACTTTCATGCCGGCTTCGCGCAGGCGCGTTGCCAGCCGGGTAAAATCGCTGTCGCTGCTTACAATGCAAAAACCATCTACCCTGCCGGTGTATAAAATATCCATCGCATCTATGATCATTGCCGAGTCGGACGAATTTTTGCCCGTAGTATAGCTGTATTGCTGCACCGGGGTGATGGCATGATCTAATAAAACCGTTTTCCATCCTGCCACATGCGGCTTGGTCCAGTCGGCATAAATGCGTTTAAAGGTGGGTGAACCATACTTGGCAACTTCTTCCAGTATGCCGCTAATGAGCCGGTAAGGAATATTATCGGCGTCTATTAAAACCGCAAGGCGGAGATCTTTTGTATTTTCCATGTGTTGTTTGTTGATATTGTTCAAAAGGTAATTATAATGTGGGAATTTGAAAATTTGAAAATGTGGAAATGTGAAAGTAAGTGGTGAATCGCTTCGAGTTTCGGATTTTTTAATTTACAGTTTATCGTTTGTGGTTTACTGTTGGATTTCGTTTCGAATTTGAACGTCATTGCGGGAACCTGAACTGATCTGAATAATGTGTACTACTTTTTAAGGTTCAAAGCAATCCCCCAATTAGGATACGGATTATACTCTATAAATGGGCTTACTGCTCCGCTTCGCTTCAATAGGATTGCTTCGGCGTGTATAGTTCTTCTAATATCCGGCATATGTTTGACGCCTCGCAAAGACGGGCCTTTTACGGCTTCGGATTTGAAATTTATTTGGTTCTTGTGATTTGCTATTTGATGCTTTGTATTCCCATGTATTTTCTTCTTTTTCTCCCTGATATACAATAATTTCTAACTTTAGGCATTGTTACAAAAACGGAAGGATTGAAAAACCGGCTGCTATTGATATTGTTGTGCTTACTGGGTATACAATTGGGAATTGCCCAACAACATCCTTCGCTGTCGAACCTGCGTAAAAAAGTGCTGCCGCTTACTTCCGACACGCTTTATTTAGATACATTAAGCATTGTTCCGGGAACCTTCTCTGTTTCGGGTATAGATAGCAGTAATTATATTCTGGATATTTTTAATGCGTGGCTGCTATGGAAGAAAAAGCCCCTGGCCGATAGTGTATCGCTTTCTTACAGGGTATTCCCGGGTAAATTAAATACCGTATACCAGCGCATGCGGTTCGATAGTATCAGCAATAACTTCCTGGCATCGCCGGCAACGATACAGGACGCCGGCTCTCTTCAAAATTCCATCTTCGATTTTGGCAATGTAACCTATAACGGCAGCTTTGGCAGAGGGCTCTCTTTCGGCAACCAGCAGGATGTAGTGCTCAATTCTACGCTTAACCTGCAAATGAACGGATACCTTGCAGACAGCATACAGGTTGCCGCTGCCATAACCGACAGTAATATTCCTATTCAGCCGGATGGCAATACCCAAAACCTGAATGAGTTTGACAGGGTTTTCATCCAGTTTAAAAAAGGAGGCTGGCATTTTGATATCGGCGATATAGATATCCGGCAGCAGCAAAGCTATTTTCTGAACTATTACTCCCGCCTGCAGGGCGCGGCTTTTGAGCGGGAGAGCAGGGTCAGCGCTTCGGTAGCCAATCGCCTGCTGCTAAGCGGCGCTATTGCAAAAGGCAAGTACACCCGTAATATTTTTAATGGTATGGAAGGCAACCAGGGACCCTACCGTTTGCAGGGACCCAATAATGAGCTGTTCTTTATTGTGCTGGCCGGCACGGAGCGGGTATATATAGACGGGGAACTGATGCAGCGCGGAGAAGACCAGGATTATGTGATCAACTACAATACCGCAGAGCTAACGTTTACCCCTAAGCAAATGATCACCAAGGATAAGCGCATACAGGTGGAGTTTGGTTATGCCGACCGGAATTACCTCAATTCGCAGTTGTATGTTTTTGATGAAGCCGCAATAGGCGAAAAATTAAAGGTAAGGGTAGCGGCCTATTCCAACGGGGATGCTAAAAATTCACCCGTCAATCAAACCCTTGACCCGCGGCAGAAACAGTTTTTGGCCGATATCGGTGATAGTGTGCACCAGGCCCTCTATCCTTCGCAGGTATTGGATACCTTTTCGGTGAATAAAATATTGTATAAAAAGATTGATACCGTTTTTAATAGCACGATGCATGATTCTGTGTATGTATATTCCGTTACACCGGATGATGCGCTTTACAACCTGGCATTTACGGAAGTAGGGCAGGGAATGGGTGATTACGTGCCGGATGAAACCAGTGCCGCCAATGGAAAGTTGTTTAAATGGGTGGCGCCCGACGCCAATAACAACAGGCAGGGCAGGTATGAGCCTGTGCTCTTGCTGGTGGCGCCCAAAAAGCAGCAACTGTTAAGCATCGGCGCCGATTATATGATCTCTGCACATACGCAGGTGAGTACGGAAATGGCAGTGAGCAGCTATAACATCAACAGCTTTTCATCGAAAGATAAAAGTGACGACAAGGGCTTTGCCG
Organism: uncultured Terrimonas sp.; assembly: GCA_964450515.1. Classification (GTDB taxonomy): domain Bacteria; phylum Bacteroidota; class Bacteroidia; order Chitinophagales; family Chitinophagaceae; genus Agriterribacter. The sequence continues at coordinate 10,510 of CAYVEI010000142.1, forward strand.
CTAAACTGGTGGTAAACGACAACAGACCGTTGAAGAAAAGTGCAAAAGGGCTGACGTTGCTCAGCCAGTTAAGCTATGAATGGGTGCAGGACAGGTTTAAACCTGTTGAACGATTGCGGAACGTGGAGTTTTACCGGGGATGGGGCCTGCCTTTGAATAATGTGGCAGCCGCAACCGAAAATCTTTTTCATGCCGGTATTGAGCTGAACAGTAAAAAGGGAAACGCGCTGCGCTATCAGTTTGAAAACTACAACAGGGGCGATGGATATAACGGTGTGCGGAATAGTATATGGCACCGTGCGGATTACGGTAAGTGGCATTTTAATAACCAGTTAGATGTTACCAATTTTAACCAGCCTGAGCAAAAAGGCTACTATTTAAAACCCGTTTTTGATGTGGCAAGAGATTTTCCAAAAATGGGCAACTACCGGGTGGGGGGAGGATATACCGCGGAGCGGAATGATGTGCGCTACAAACAGTTCGATTCCTTACACACCAATAGCTTTTCTTATGAAATATGGCAGGCCTACATTAAATCTCCCTTAGATAAGCCTAATAAATGGGGGCTAACTTATTATACCCGGAGCGACAGATATCCGTACCAGGCTAAACTGGTAGCATCAGACAGGAGCAGTAATATTAATGCGTATACCGAACTGCTTAAAAATGAAAAGCACCAGTTGAAGGTAAACCTTACCTACAGGAAATTAGATGTAACTGACAGTAAGGTTACTTCGCAGAAACCGGAAGAAACGGTGCTGGGGAGGATGGAATATTTTATTAATGAGTTTAAAGGACTCATTAGTGGCAACGCGTTATACGAGATAGGAACGGGGCAGGAACAAAAAAGAGACTTTACGTATGTAGAAGTGCCGCCGGGGCAGGGCGAATACACCTGGAATGATTATAATAGCAATGGTATCCCGGAACTGAATGAATTTGAACTGTCGCAGTTTCGCGACCAGGCAAAATACATCCGCATATTTACGCCTACCAATGAATTCATTAAAGCCAACTACCTGCAGTTTAACTATAGTATTGTTGTTAACCCGCGTTCGGTAATTGATGCGGCAAAAGCAAACAGCTTTCAGAAATTTATATCAAGGTTCTATTTTCAGAGCTCATTGCAGGTATATAAAAAAGAAAACTCGGGCAGCCTGCAATTCAATCCTTTTGCGGTGCCATTGTCCGATACCTCTTTAATTGTGCTGAACCAGGTATTCAGCAATTCTTTTTCATTTAACCGTTTCAGCAGTGTATGGGGTATGGATGTTAATAATATCCGCAACAGCAATAAGGCCTTTCTTACCTATGGCTATGAAAGCCGGCAGGGGAACGACTGGAATATAAAAGGAAGGTGGAATATCACCCGGTCTTTTTTACTGGAGCTGCATGGTAAAAAAGCACAAAATAAACTGGTAACGCCAAATTTCGACAACCGGAACTATCATATTGAATCGTATGGGGCCGAACCCCGGCTGTCTTTTATAAGAGGCACCAATTTCCGGATAGCCATGGGGTATCGTTACGACGATAAGCGCAATACCGATTCAACACAGGCAGCAACGATCAACTCCTTAACCAGTGAAGTAAAGTACAATGTACTGTCGAACAGTTCCGTTACAGCCAAATTTACCTACAGCCAGATTAAATACACCGATCCCGGAAATGCCAATACCCCCAATACCAGTGTTTCCTATATTATGCTGGATGCTTTATTGCCGGGTAAAAATTTTTTATGGACTGTTGATTTTACCAAAAGGCTTACTTCCTATCTTGAGCTTAACTTCCAGTATGAAGGCAGAAAAGCAGGCACTTCAAATACCGTGCATATCGGGCGGGCGGCATTAAGGGCGCTGTTTTAAATGAAAAAACCGGAAACATAGCTGCTCCCGGTTTTTCAAATTTCATTTACTAAGATCATTATCCGAAAATACCACCTTTTTTAAGGGTTACAGCACCTTCGCCAATCTTGAAACCATTCTGGTATACTTCTACCTTGTAGGTTCCTGGTTGATATTTGTCGGTTTGCTTCAGATCAAAGCTTACGTTTTTGCGTTTGCCCTGTTCGT
>CAYVEI010000143.1:0-12486 GCA_964450515.1 uncultured Terrimonas sp.
TCCCTTTTACCTACTTTTTAGTATCATTTTTAATTTTTTCCATAAGCTGTAGTCAGCCATCTTCCCCGGCAGGGATATCCGGCGGAGTCAAAGCGGAAGATGCGCTGGCAACCATGCAGGTAGCCGACGGATTTAAAATAGAAATGATCGCCGCAGAGCCGATGATCACTTCTCCGGTAGATATGGAGATAGATGAATATGGACGCATGTTCGTAGTGGAAATGCACGGTTATCCATTAGACAAAAGTGGCAGTGGAAATATTGTGATGCTCACAGATACCAACGGAGATGGTATTATGGACAAACGAACGCTTTTTAAAGAAGGACTGCTGTTGCCTACAGGTATCCTCAGATGGAAGAAGGGATTTATTGTAACCGACTCTCCCAATATTTATTACCTCGAAGATTCGGATAACGATGGCAAAGCCGATATCACGGATACGCTGCTAACGGGTTTCGCGTTAACCAATCCGCAGCACAATTTAAATAATCCCATTTATAGTATTGATAACTGGATTTATGCCGCGCATGAAGGAACGGTAAAATCAAGAGATTATGTGGAGGAATTTGGTGATGAAGGAACCGAAATTTATTATCCGGCTAAACCCGGTGCGGTGCGCCTGCCACAAAATGCCAGCGGCCGTTCCGTTCGTTTTCGCCCCGAACAGTATCAACTGGAAGTGTTAGCAAGCCATTGCCAGTTTGGGCATACTTTTGATCAATGGGGACATTGGTTTGGCTGCAACAACTCTAACCAGGGATACCAGGAAATTATTGCAGAGCGCTATTTAAAACGTAACCCACAACTGCCCCCGACAGATCCTGATCATTCTATGTCGGATCATCTGAATGCGCCAGAGGTATTTCCTACTACGCTCAATCCGGACCGGCAGATATTTACCGATGTGGGTACCATGACTTCCGGGTCGGGACTTACCGCATACCTGGCCGATGATTTTCCTGCACCCTATCGTAATGCCACCTTCATTGCCGAACCGGTAAGTAACCTGGTGCATGTTGATGTGTTAAGAGACAGTGGACTGAGCTATACGGCAAGCCGGGTATTTCCTAATAAAGAATTTTTTTCTTCCACTGATGCCTGGTCCCGCCCGGTAAATATGTATGTAGGTCCTGATGGTGCTTTATATATCCTGGACTATTACAGAAGAGTGATTGAATCTCCCGAATGGATGTCGGAGGAAGCCATTGCCGCGGGGAATTTGTATGACGGTATTGATAAAGGAAGAATCTACCGCATTACACCCGTTGACGGGAAAAAGGCAGACTGGATGAAAGGTTTGCAACTTGGTGAGGCTTCTATTGATGAACTGGTAAAAGAATTAGCTAACCCCAACGGCTGGTGGCGCATCAATGCACAGCGGCTACTTGTGGAGAGAGCAGATAAAAATGCGGTGCCGGCACTGGTGAAGATGGCTTCAAACCCTGAATCTGCTATGGGCAGGCTGCATGCGCTCTGGACTTTGGAAGGCATGAACGCGCTGCAAACTGATCTTATTAAAAACGCATTAAAAGATGCGGTTGCAGGCATAAGAGAGAATGCCGTTAAACTGGCTGAACTACATTTGCAGGATGATCCTGCATTGGGTGCCGCTATAGCGGCTTTACAAAATGATAAAGATATAAAGGTGCGTTTTCAGCTCCTGCTCACATTGGGATATGTGAACTCAGCCCATGCATCTGAGGTGCGTAATCGTTTGCTGTTCGAGGACATGGAAAACAAGTGGTTCCAGGTAGCCGCCCTGTCGGCCGCTTCATTAAATGCAAATTCCCTGCTTAACCTGATGCTGGCAAAATACAAAGCTGATATACCGGCATACGGCTCAATGGTACAAAGACTTGCAGGCATTATTGCGGCAACAGAAGAGGAGGCAAAGGTTCATCATCTCATTCAAAAAGCCATTGTTGCGCAAACTTCACGTGAGCAGGAATCGCAAACGGCAATGCTGCAAGGGCTGGCACAGGGACTGCGTTACCGGAAAAACAAGCTCTCCATCAGTGAAGCTGAACAGCGTTTGCTGCTCAACACTTTTTTTGACAGCCCTTCAGACGGGTTACGAAAATCGGCTTTACAATTTTTACAGGCTTCAAAAATCAGTAATGATGCCTTACGCACCTCATCAGTTGCCAGGGCAGCATCTATTGCACAGGACACGGCTGTTTCAGATTTAAAAAGGGCAGATGCTATTGACTTTCTCACTTTTGGTAACCCGTCAGATTATCTTACCCTGCTCCAGGGCTTACTTACTCCACAGGAGCAACCTGCCGTGAAATTTGCCGCACTGCGGGTATTGAATGTGATTCCCTCCACTGCGGTGAGTGAATACCTTGTGGATTTGTGGCCGGGGCTTACCAAAGAAATAAGAGATGCCGCCATTCGTGTATTTATGCATGATACTGCCAGGATGAGAATACTCATTACCGCAATGGAAGCCAATAAGATTTCTGCCAGTAATGTAAGTTTTTGGACCGGCATTAGTTTGATGCAGGTGGCTGATGACAAATTACGGGAACGTGCCAGGGCAGTATTTACCAAAAATGCGGAAGAAGCAAAAAAGATCAATAAGGAATACCAGGCTGCGCTTGAATTACCGGGAGATCCCGAAAAGGGGAAAGCAATATATATGCAAAGCTGTGCAGTTTGTCATCAGGTAAAAGGTGAAAACGGAATTGCTTTTGGGCCTGATCTCGGTACTATTCATAATTGGAAACGAGAGGATATACTGGCAAATATCCTTGATCCCAATCTTTCCATCATGGCAGGATATGATCTTTGGGAGATCACATTAAATAATGGAGAATCTTTACAGGGAATCATTGCTGCGGAAACCTCTTCAGCGATCACGATAAAAGATATTGGCAACTTTGAAAAAACCATCAGCCGGCAGGATATTAAATCGTTGCAATCGCTTAGCGTATCTGCTATGCCGGTGGGATTGGAAAAAAATATCAGCAAGGAAGCCATGGCCGATCTGATTGCTTTTTTGCGGCAGAATTAGGGGCTTCACGCCCGCCTGAACGGATATCATTCGGGCAGGCAAAGCCTGCAAAGGGAGTCTTTGTTGGAGCAAGTGCTGCTCCCTCTCCGGGAGGAGAGGGCTGGGGTGAGGCGATTAGCTGAAATGCAGAGGCTTATTATCTTTTGTAGAACAACAATGAAATATTATTATATACTAAAACCGTAAACATGAAATTGGCAAAAAATATTTTTATTCATCCGCCGGCAACTCCATACAAACGTACCTCCGTTGTGTATATGATTGCTATGATCATTTTGTATTGTTCTGCAATGCCTGCCGCTTTTGCGCACTCATTTGACAACCTGCCCGGTCAAAATAATGCCGGTATATTTCGTGCAGCAGTAGTTAAGATAGATATCACGCCCGATCAGCCAAAAATGCTGCTGGGCTACAATGCCCGCCAGTCCACCGGCGTGCACGATCGCATTTATCACCGGATAGTGGTATTAAATGACGGAACCACAGAGTTTTGCCTGGTATCTTCTGATATCTGTGTTATTTCTCCTTCGGAATACGATCATCTGGCATCACTCCTGTATCAGCAATTGGGTATTGCTCCTGAAAATTTCTGGTGGACGCTTACCCATACCCATTCTGCGCCTGAAGTTGGCGTGCCGGGGTTACCCGAAGTATTTATGGGAGAAAGATATAAGCACCCCGTGGATACGGACTATACCCATTTTATAGAGCAAAAGATAATGGAGGGAATAAAACAGGCCAGAAAACAATTAGTGAAAGCAAAGCTGGGAGTTGGTTGGGGACATTCTAACGCCAATATCAACCGGCGGGCAATTGACGTTAACGGGAAAGCAGGGCTGGGAATGAACCCTGATGGTGCGGTAGACAAAAAAATTGGACTGATCCGGATAGATAAAGAAGATGGAACTCCCTTAGCCCTGATATCTAACTATGCTATACACGGCACTGCATTGGGCGCCCCTAACCTTCAAATCAGTGGTGACGTTCCCGGTATTGTTGCGGAGTATGTAGAAGAAAAATTAGGCGTTCCCATGCTTTTTATAAACGGAGCAGCAGGAAATATTGCCCCTATTTACAGCACCTATCCTAATCCCGGCGCTGCACGCTTATCTCAATTCAGGGTATTACTGGGTGATAAAATTCTGGAAGCGAACAAATCTATTACAGCTACCACTGACCAGGTGAATATTTTTGCCGGCAAGCTCATCATTGAAACGCCACGAAAGGAAAATTTAGACTGGCCTTCCGACATGGGCAACTATTCCCGGAGTATAGGGAATGGGAAGAACCTGGTGAGGCTGCCGGTCGGCTTTTTGAAAATTAATCATGATATCGCTATCTGGAGTTTGCCGGTTGAACTGTTTTGTGAAATATCCAATGAAATCCGTGACAAATCCCCGTATCCTTATACTTTCTATTACGGATACACGAACGGGTGGCTGGGTTATCTGCCAACGGCTGATGCATTTAAGCATGGCGGTTATGAAGTGGAAACGGTATCTCCCTATACCACAGCAGCAGAAGCAGATGTTATTGAAGGGGTAATGAGTTATTTGCAGGGAAATTTGAGAAATAAAATAGTTGCAGACCGGGTATCGGTAAACAGGCCTTCATTGATCGTGCCTGATGAAACAGGGGTGCTTGAATTGACTGCTGAGAAAGGTAAAGGTATCGGTACAGATATAAAATATATGCCGGAATGGAAAGCATTTGGCTGGTTCCGTAACAAAGACAGAATAGAGTGGGAAATAGCTCCACGCGAAGAAAAGGAGTATTCCGTGATATTGGAATGGTCGGTATCCGATGAAGACGCGGGAAAATCATTTATACTGGAAAGCAAAAAGGACAGGATAATAGGTGAAGTTGGAAAAAGCGGTTCCTGGGAAACCTTTGCATCTGAAAAAATAGGCACCATAAAATTGAAGCCGGAAAAGCAAAAAATTATTTTCAAACCGTATAAAGATTTTGATCCTAAGCAGGCGTTGCTGGATTTAAGAAAAATTATTTTCGTGCCGGTTGGACAAAAGTAATATGGAACTGGTCAGGCGATGGTAGTTGATGGCGGGTACACTGCGCAGTGATTTACCTGAGTTGTGTGGTATCTACCCGCGAAGGCGAATCCGTTCCGTTTACAATGCTTGCCGAGCTTAGCGCTATCGCTTTAATGATTTCCGTCATGTTCTTCAGATCAAGTGTTTCAATTTCATCGCCCTGTGTATGGTAATAAGGTTCATTATCCATTTTTGAAGTGGAGATGGTATGCGCGGGAACACCCAGCCTGGCAAGCGTAGCATTATCGGAACGGTAAAATAATTGCTGGTCGGGATAAGGATCCGGGTAAAATGTAAAGGCGGTGCCCTGCAGGTTTTTTGCCAGTATTTCACCCATATCTGTTTTTTCGTAACCGGTTATGTAGGCTGAATTTTTCCCCCATTTGCTGTCGGTGCCTATCATTTCTATGTTGAACATAGCTACTACTTTTTCAGGGTCAAACTGTTTGCTGAAGTACTGCGACCCGAACCCGCCGATCTCTTCGGCAGTAAAGGCGGCAAATACCAGGGTACGCCCGTTGCTTTTGATTTTTGAAAAATAGTCCGAGAGCATCATTACGGCTGTTGTGCCTGCCGCATCATCATTGGCTCCGTTGAAAATGCTATCGCCCTTATTATCTGCTTCGCCAATGCCCAGGTGATCGTAATGCGCCGAAAAAATTACATATTCATCTTTCCTGTCAGGCAGGCCTTTCCCGGGAAGAATACCGACTACATTCTTCAGCTTTTTTTCGGAGATAGCATGTTGGGCAGAAAAGGAATAAGCAGCGGGTATTTTCCCGGTAAGCACAAACAGGATGCTCTTGTCTGATTTAAAACCTTCGCGCTTAAACCGGAGCAGGTTGCCAAAGCTTTTGGAATGGGCTGTGTCAACCCATACCATATAATTTTTCCCGGAGTTAATATAGCCGTATGCTTTATTGAACAGGCGGTCGTTAGCGTCAATCGTTCCTGTTTCGTATCCTGATTGTTCATTTACGGTTAGTGTTTCTTTTGTGGTAAGCACTACCATATTTGATTCGTTTATTGCAGTACCATCCACATTGCCGCTCACCGCTGTTTGTGTAGCTTCCACCAATGTAAATTCCTGGAAATAACCGTTGCTTCCTTCTGCAGGCAGGAGCTTGTTTTTTTTAAATGCTGCGGCAATAAAGTCAGCGGCTTTATCTATGCCGGGCGTAAAAGTGGCTCTGCCCTCCATATCATCAGCCGATAAGGTTTTTTCTATTTTACTGACTTTTTTAACGGTAATGATCCTGTCAATCTTTTGTGCTGAAACGTAAAGAACCGCTAATACCAGCATTAGGAATAAATAAATATGCTTCATATTCTGGAACTGTTTAGTACCCAATTTAGCTATAAGGCTCAAAGCATTCAAAACAATTTTGCCTGATTAAATTTGCGCTGTCTCCCAAACTCTATACTATCTAAAAAATAGAGTGCAATTCAAATTGTTGCATTGCTTTGCTTCATGTGGGCGGTGAAGACACCGCCCCGGCTGGTATCCCCACCAGTCGGCGACAATTTGAAATGCACCCTAAAAATAGAATATTTATCTATTTAATAGAATATTTATTAACTTTACAAACCTGACCATGGTTGTAATCTCAAAGTCCATATTACGTACTTTTATTGATGTACACAAAGACAGTGCAGGCGCTTTGGAAAAATGGTACGATGAAACTAAAGCCGCAAATTGGAAAAATTTCGCTGACCTTAAAAAGACATTTAATACGGTTGATAGTGTCGGGAATGACAGGTATGTTTTTGATATAAAAGGAAATCAGTATCGGCTTATTGCATTGCTCATTTTTGAGGTAAGAACGGTATTTATTCTTTTTATAGGAACACATCAGGAATATGATAAGATTAAAGCCAATGAGGTAACGTATAAAAAATAATAAGTATGAAGTATGAGATTAATTCGAAAAAAGCCTATCATGAAACGATGGTTACTATTTATGAATTGATGAATAAAGGAGAAGCAAATTTATCTGTTGCTGATCTTAAAAAATTGACAGCAATGTCTGCAGCAGCCGAAAAGTATGAAGATGAAGTACTGGGTCTCCGGTCAAAGAAAGTACCCGAAACGATTGTTAAAGCTGTTGAATTGAAAATGTTTGAAAGCAAAATGACACAAGCAAAACTGGCGTCAGAGATTGGTATTGGACAATCAAAGGTTTCTGAAATTTTAGCAGGCAAACGCAAACCGGATATACCATTTTTGAAAGGAGTGTACAGGGTATTGAAGATAGATGCTGATTTTTTGCTGGAACATGCATAAGAAAAAAGATTAAACTCCGAAAACGAAATCTAACGATAAGCCAAAAACGACAAACCACAAACTCCCCTACAGGCTCATCATTTCCTTAAATTTAACCGCCTGCCTGCGGCTTACTTCAATTTTTTCTCCTCCTTTTATTTCAAGCAGTAAACCACCGTTGAAGTAGGGTTCCACCCTTTCTATCATCCGCAGGTTTACAATATGTTTGCGGTTGGCGCGAAAAAAAACTTTTTCATCTAACCGTTCTTCCAGTGCATTCAGCGATTTTAATATAAGGGGTTTATGCGTGCTGAAAAATACTTTGGCGTAATTACCTACGCTTTCAAACAACCTTATTTCGTTCAGTTTTACAAACCAGCATCTTTCGCCGTCTTTTACAAATACCTGGTCGTTCTCACCCAGAATACCCCTGTTTACCGCCTGCGTGCTTAAGGCGCCGCCTGTTTCTTTTTCTTCAGTAACATACTCCAGCTTGTGTAAGGCGTCTGCCAGCCGCCTGGGCTCAACAGGCTTTAGCAAATAATCCAGCGCGTTCACTTCAAAGGCCTTCAGGGCATATTCATCGTAAGCTGTAGTAAATATAACCTGTGGCAACCTGTCTAATTCAGTTAACAAATCAAAACCTGTTTTGCCGGGCATTTGAATATCTAAAAAAATAAGGTCGGGCGCCATATTCCCGATCTTTTCTATTCCTTCATTGGCATTGGCGGCTTCGGCTATTATTTCTATTTCAGGATGATCCTGCAGCAGCTTTTTCAATTCGCTCCTGGCCAATCTTTCATCATCAATTATAATGACTCTTTTTGTCATAGTAGGAATGTTATGTTAATTATAGTATAGCGTATTTTCCCGTGAAACGTGAAACGATAAATGTGAGATATTAAATGATCACCCCTCACCCTTTACCCCGCAACAGGTTTATTTCGCCAGGCTGTATACCGGCATTACCACCTTTGCTTCCACCATATCGCCCGGTATATCCCTGATCTCAAATGTTGCTTTTGTGCCAAATAACAGATTCAGGCGATCCTGCGTACTTTGCAGCCCAAAGCCCATATACCCTGCGCTGTCGTTTAAAAATCCACTGTTGCGGATAATGATCTCATGATGATCATCTGCAAAACCCGAACTAATAGTAACCACCCCGCCATTTACCTGTTTGCTGATGCCGTGTTTAATAGCGTTTTCCGCAAGGGTTTGCAGCATCATCGGCGGTATGGGCTGGCACAGGGTATCTTCATCAATTTGGAACTGCACTTTCAAGCGTTCTTCAAAGCGCATTTGCTCAAGCGCTAAGTAATCCTTTACTATATTCAGCTCCTGTTCTAAGGGAACGGTTTCCATCTTTTCCGTTTGCATACTGCTGCGCAGGATATTGCTCAGCTCTGTGATCGCCCGCCTGGCCCGCTGTGGATTTTCATCTACCAGGGCCCTGATACTGTTTAACGAATTAAAAATGAAATGCGGGTTGATATGCGACTTAATGGTTTTTAATTCCAGCTCCTTTACCAGCGACTGCAGACGGAAAGTATCTACTTCCTGCTTTTTATTTTTCTGGAAGAAATGGTACACATAATAGATCAGCACCCATACCATTAAAATAAGGGAACTGTCGAAAGTCCGGAGCACCAGTTTGTTGATAAACCCCACCTTTTTTTTGGGATCGGTTTCAGATAAATTGAACAGCTCAAAAAAGGTGAGCAGGCTGAGCGAATAAATAAAACTGGCTATAACAATGCAGATAAAAAGCCGCGGAACAATTTTTTCAACAGGCAATACCAACCAGTTGCGTTTAATAATAACGTTACGCAAAATATGGGTAATGGGTATACCCAGCGACAAAGCGATCAAAAGGCGGATAATTAATTTTTCTGATATGGTTTTATCGTAGGTATAGGCAAAAAAGATATTAATGAGCGCAAACATCCCCCACCCGCAAATCTGGCACCACCAGTATCTTGATATTTTAGATAACATATATCAAATCTAAACATTTCTTCCGCTTGCCGTAAACATTGTATTACTAGTGGTGAAAAATGCGGGTTAACGGCGAACATGAAATGGCAGTATAGCTATTTATTGATTGATTTTCAACCTGTGAGCGTTGATATCCCGGCCGGATAATTCCTTCATTTAAAAAGCATTTATATCTTACTTTTGTTATTGATTCAACATGTTTTACATGGATATAACACCGGGGCCGCTTTTACAGCAAATCAACGATCCGAAAGATATAAAAACATTAAGCCGGGAGCAACTCCACCAGGTATGTAGTGAACTCCGTCAATATATTATTGACGTGGTAAGTGTATATGGCGGGCATTTTGGCGCCAGCCTGGGTGTGGTGGAGCTTACGGTTGCGCTGCATTATGTGCTGAATACGCCTTACGACCAGTTGGTATGGGATGTGGGGCACCAGGCCTATGGGCATAAAATTTTAACAGGCAGGAGAGACACTTTTTATACTAACCGTAAATACAAGGGGTTAAGCGGTTTTCCGCGACGCGCGGAAAGTGAGTACGACAGTTTTGGTGTTGGGCATTCTTCCACTTCCATTTCCGCGGCGTTAGGTATGGCCATGGCAGCCAAATACAAACAGGAAGACAGGAAATCTGTGGCGATCATTGGAGATGGGGCCATGACTGCGGGTATTGCTTTTGAAGGGATGAACCATGCCGGTGTAGCCGATGCGGATATGCTCATCATTCTCAACGACAATTGCATGAGCATTGATCAGAACGTAGGCGCGCTGAAAGAATACCTTACAGATATTACTACTTCGCAAACCTATAATAAGCTAAAAGACGATATTTGGAACGCACTGGGCAAATTGCCCGTAGGCAAACGCTTTACCAGGGAAATGGCCAGCAAGCTGGAGCATAGTATTAAAGGGTTCGTAAGCAAAAGCAGCAACCTTTTTGAATCGTTGAACCTTCGCTATTTTGGTCCTATAGACGGGCATAATATTAACAAGCTGGTAGATGTTTTACAGGACCTGAAAAAAATTCCGGGGCCCAAGCTCCTCCATATTCTAACAGTAAAGGGCAAAGGCTATTCCCTTGCCGAAAAAGATCAAACCAAATGGCACGCGCCGGGTTTGTTCGATAAGATAACCGGCGAGATATATAAAAAGAAATTTGATCTGCCGCAGCCGCCCAAATACCAGGATGTTTTTGGTTATACCATTATAGAGCTGGCGGAAAAGAACAGTAAGATATTAGGCATAACACCCGCGATGCCCTCGGGCTCGTCGTTGAAATTTATGATGGACAAAATGCCGGATCGCGCTTTTGATGTAGGCATTTGCGAACAGCATGCCGTAACCCTGAGCGCGGGCATGGCCACCCAGGGCATGAAAGTATTCTGTAATATCTATTCTTCTTTCATGCAAAGGGCATACGACCAGGTGGTGCACGATGTAGCTATCCAGGACCTGCCCGTTATCTTTTGCCTGGACCGTGCGGGGCTGGTAGGGGAAGATGGCGCCACGCATCATGGCGCATACGATATAGCCTATATGCGCTGCATCCCTAACCTGATTGTAAGCGCACCCATGAATGAAAGTGAATTGCGCAATCTCATGTATACGGCACAGTTAGACGAAAATACCCATCCTTTTGTTATACGCTATCCCCGTGGCGAAGGCGTAATGCCCGAATGGAGAACAGAGATGAAAGCAATTAAGCCGGGAACCGGAAGAAAATTAAAGGACGGTGAAGCGATTGCCATATTATCTTTTGGTCATCCCGGAAATTTTGCAGCCGCGGCCATACGAGAATTAAGAGCGGAGGAGTTAAATCCAGCGCATTATGACATGCGGTTTGCCAAACCGCTGGATGAAAATTTATTGCACGAAGTATGCAGTAAGTTTAATAAAATCATTACCGTGGAAGATGGTACCGTGCAGGGAGGATTGGGAAGCGCTGTACTGGAGTTTATGGCAGTGCACCAATATCATGCGGAAATAAAAATATTAGGAATACCCGATCGCGTAATAGAACAGGGCACCCCCAAAGAGCTGCAAAAGGAATGTGGCTATGATGCCAACGCTATAGCTTTTGCCGTAAGGGAAATGATGAACCAAAAGCTGAGCTCCCCCACGAAAAAAAGCATCCTTTAAACCCCTCCTCTGCAATAAAGGTTTCATTGGTTGCCGGATAGCGTTATCTGGAGCCAATGGCTGTTGTTGGCGTTTATGTAATATATAACAGTTATAAAAATGCTTTTATGAGAATACATCTTTCCATCTTTATTTTTGCAGCATTCGTTTTTACGGTTGCATGCCATACACAAACAAAAGACGAAAAAAACGACTATATGTGGAACATGGATATTAAACCGCCGGTAGCTGCCATTAAAGAACATCAGCGTACGATACATGGCGATACCATAACAGATCATTATTACTGGATGATTGATTATTTTAAGAAAGGACCAGACAGCACGGAAGTGGTAAATTACCTGAATGAAGAAAATGCCTATCTGGATACAATGATGGGCGGTTCAAAAGCTTTCCGGGAAAAGTTATATGAAGAAATGAAGGGCAGGATAAAGGAAAAAGATGAGTCTGTTCCTGTTTTTAAAAACGGGTGCTTCTATTATATCAGAACAGAAGACGGGAAACAATATTATAAATACTGCCGGAAAAAAGGAAGCTTAGATGCACCGGAAGAAATTTTATTGGATGTGGACGAACTGGCAAAAGGGCATCCTTACTACGCCGCCACCGGGTTTAATGTAAGTGAAGACAATAAGCTGCTGGCTTTTGGGGTAGATACCGTATCGCGCAGGCAGTATACTATTTATATAAAGAACTTGGAAACCGGGGAACTGTTTAAAGAATCTATAAAAGAAACTACCGGAGGTTCGGTATGGGGCAATGATAACAAAACCTTGTTTTACACGCTTAATAACCCCGTCACGCTGCTTACAGAAAAAATAAGGCGGCACAAATTAAATACCAGCGAAGCGCAGGATGTAACGGTGTACGAAGAAAAAGATCCCACGAATTATATTGGTGTGGAAAAAACGAAATCGGGTAAATTCATACTTATTGTTTCCCAGGCTACGCTTTCCACAGAAATGCGCTTTATTAAGGCTGATGAACCCGGTGCAGCGTTTATGGTTTTTCAAC
>CAYVEI010000144.1:0-12478 GCA_964450515.1 uncultured Terrimonas sp.
CGTTCAACATCGCTTTCATTTCTCGTCCTGCGGACGAAACGAAAGCTTAGTTATTCGAGTAATTGCCGTGTAAATTAGTTCGTCTGTTGTAAATTCGTATTCTTCATCGCTTTCATTTTCCACAAGCAAAAACAATGTCGCAATTTCCCAACCTTTGAAACTGTGAATTGTTGAAAGTTTTGTTGTTCCCGAATTCATCCAAAAGTTAAACTTTTTATTTCGTCTAACAATTTCAAGTTCCTTTTTTAATTTCTTTTCGTCTATTATCCCGTCTTTGGTAAAGTCTGCTTTTAGTTTTTCGTAAACTTCAAGAGTTTCAAACATTGTGTTCGTTTTCTTGTGTAGTCTGTCCCGAATATCTTTGTCAATGAGGCGTAAAATGTCAACTCTTGAAGATTGGAAACAAACATCATTGTCGTGAATTTCTGTTTCCGTAATTACGGAATTGTAAATGTCCATAATTGCAGGAATGTCAGCAGTTTCTAAATAGTGATATTTGATTAAAGATGTGTCAAACAAACTTCGTTGGACTTGTATTTCGTCAAAGTCATATTTTTCAGTAAAAAAAGTTCGCTGAAATTGTGTAGCAAGATTAGCGATGTCAGTTGTTACACGAAAAGATTTTTTTAAAATGTTCCATTGTCCGCCAATACTTGTGTATGGCTTTTTTTCTTCTAATGTTCTTTGATAAATATTTTGTTTTTCATCTCCGTAAACTACAAATTCTCCGTCTTTTGCTAAAAACATTTTGACATTGGAAATCCATTCTTTTTGATAGTCTTGAACTTCGTCAATAATGATTGTTTGATATGTTGTTTCGCTTGAATTTATCGTTTCTGTTTCGTCAATTTTTACAAAGTTCTCGTTGTTGTTATGGGCTTTGATGAAATGATGATAATGAAGAATTGTAAAATATTTCCACCCAAAGTTTTCTCTTACTTCACTAATTCTATCGTGTATGTAATTTCGTAACGAAATATTGAAAGTCAGTATTAAAACTTCTCCGTTATGTCGCAAATGTGCATTGACGGCTCTTTTTGCTAGTGCAAGTGTTTTTCCACTACCTGCAACACCTTTTACTTTTTGTTGGCTACCTGCCTTACTTTCAATAATTCTTTGTTGCTCGTCTGTATAGGTTATGTCTTTACCTTGTTCTATACTATGTATTGGCGGTTTTAAATATCGTTTGAAACTTTTGTAAAGTTCTTCGTCAAAGAGATATGATTTTTTATCAAGCCACCTTTTTGAAATGATTGTTTTAAAGTTGTCTTTTGTCAAACTATCAAAGCCCAAAATCTCAAAGTGCGACAAAAATTTCAAGTAGCTTTCTTTGTCTTGGTTTCCGTCAGTTAGAAACTTATCAATTTCGTTTTTACTCGCTTTGTGAAAATAAACAGCACAAGTTACGATTGATAAAAACTTAGGATTTTTAATTCTCTTTTCTAAAAGCGTGTCAATATGAAGATTGTATAAATTTTCTTTGTATTCAAACACTTGTTGAATTGGCGACTTTACTATTTGTTTTTTGCCAATTGGATTATTTACATTTTTGAGTTGCCAATGTCTGTTTGGGCTTAATTGATAGCTGTCCAAATCCCAATCTTTGACTTCAATAATCATAACGCCCGAATTTTCTCGTAGAACTATGATGTCTGGATTGTCACCATTAAGAAAAGGTTGAAAATATACTTCGTATGTGTCATCAAGTGCTGAGTTTAGGAAATGAAGAAGTTTCCGTTCTCCGTCTGTCGGCTTTACTTTTAATAAATCAATTTGTTCTAATGTCGGGAAAATTTTTGCCATAGACGGTGGTCGCTATAATTGCTGCTAACACGTTGCTTTACGCAATATAAGTTGTTTTTAAGTACTTATAAACGTTTAAAACGCTTCTAAGCGTTTATAAACGGCTTTGCTTCAGAGATATCGTTCAGGGATATCGTTCTCATAGCAATATAAGCCGGGTTATTCATTTATTTTTTAAAAAACCAGGCTTCCTAATTATTTTATCGTCTATTTTATGCTGATGAAGCGTATATATTTTAGCTTTCCGACTGCTTGTACCGTCTGCCAAAATGAAAAGTATCCATTTCAATTATGGCTGTTTTTAAACAAATTTGTAATTTACCGTCCCGTTCGCAGGATTACTATTTCGTATAGCAAATTAAAAACCGTTGGGAACCGGTAAATATTCCAATTATTTTTATTCACTCTTTTAAAATGTACAAATGAAACTGATCAACAGCTTTTTTTTATCCCTGTTGTGTATGATCGCTGTTACTTCATGTAATAACGGCAGTAACACAAGCGATGCCGATGCTACCGCCAAAACAGAAAACGCGGGCAGCGTTGATGGCTTTAAACTGGGTGTGCAAATGTGGACGTTCAGGATGTTTTCGCTCACTGAAGCCTTAAACAAGGTAGACAGCGCAGGTATTAAAAACATTGAAGCCTTTTTCGGACAACCCTTAGGCGGTGATCTGAAAGGTAATTTCGGACCCGAGATGTCGGCCGATACCCGTGCTCAGTTAAAGGCGTTACTGCAATCGAAAGGCATCAATATTGTTGCTATGGGCGTAATTTCTCCCGCAGATCAGGCAGAATGGATCAGCGCTTTTGAACTTGCAAAGGAATTTGGCTTAAGCTATATTACAGCCGAGCCCAAAAAAGACCAGTGGGATGTGGTAGACAGCCTGAGTGGCATTTATGGCATAAAAGTGGCCATACACGATCATCCCAAACCCAGTGGATACTGGTCGCCCGATTCGGTGCTTGCCGCTATACAGGGACGCAGCAACATTGGCGCCTGTGCCGACATTGGGCATTGGGCACGCAGCGGATTAGACCCTGTTGAATGCCTGAAAAAATTAGACGGGCACCTGATTGGCGCGCATTTAAAAGACATCGTAACTTTTGATGATGTGCACGCAGCGGATACGGTAGTGAGTAAAGGTGTGATAGATTTTCCTGCTGTTTTTACAGAGTTCAAAAGACAAAACTTCAACGGAACTTTTTCCATTGAACACGAATCCAACTGGTACAACAACCTGCCGGATGTGATCTTTACCAAAAAATATTTCGATGAAGAAGTAGCAAAGCTGAAATAATGAATGCTTAACGCAGCATACAATAATCCGGTGGGAACAACAGCCTGCCGGATTGTTTTTGTTTGAGCTTTCAGCTATCAGCAATGAGCTATCGGCTGAAATATACTAACGACGAGCTTACCTTTCACTTTTCACGTCTCACCTCTCACTCCTCACCTCATGAAACGATAAACGTGAAACGACAAGACATTCACGACTCACTTCTCCTCTCTCACTATTTCACTTCTCACTATTCACATCCTCTCCCTCCCCTCTCACAAAAAGCCCGTAAAACCTGCTGCTGGCGGTATCAGCAATAGCTCCGTTAGGTGTTTTGTAAATAAAATATGCGGCAAGGTCTTCCCTTTGTTCCGTAAAGATCAGTGCTTTTTCGAGCCCCATTGTCATCAGTACATTGTCATAGGCATCGGCAGTAATTGCATCTTTGGCAAAAACGGTAACACTGACCAGGTTGTTCCTGGTGGGATAACCTGTGCGGGTATCTATGGTATGACTGAATTTTTCCCCATTGCTTTCATGAAATTTCCGGTAGTTGCCGGAAGTGGTAACCGCGCCTTCGTTAATGGCGATGATCTTTTGTAAAACAGGAGCTTCAAACCCGTAATTACCCGGGGCTTCAATGCCTATCTTCATTTTTTCGCCACCCGGTTGCTTCCTGCCTTTAACCCTGATCTCACCGCCTATTTCCACTATATAATCGGCAATTTGACGTTGCTCCAGGAAATCCGCCACAACATCCACGCTGTAACCCTGTGCGATGCCGTCAACATCAATAGTAATGCAGGATTTTTCTTTGATGAGCCGGTTGCCTTCTAATTTTATTTTATCCGTTCCAATGCATTGAAGCAACGCGCGAACCTTTGCAGAGTCGGGATATTTTTTTACAGGTTTGGCGCTAAAGCCCCAGGCCTGTACCAATGGTTGTACGGTAATGTCGAACAGCCCTTCCGATTGTTGCCAGGCTTCTATGGATTTACCAGCCACAGCGGCAAAATGTTCATCAATAACAATTCCTTTTTTCGACGCGTTAAACCTGCTGATCAGCGAGAAGGGTTTGTATATGGAAAGGGAGCTGTCTATGCGGGTTAAAATGCTGTCTACCTGTATTTTCCTCACTATGCTGTCCTTTGCATAATAAGTAATATGCCATGTAGTACCCTGGGCGCTACCGCTCATTTGTATTTTCAGGAAATCATTGCTGCCGTTATGTGAACGGAAAACAAAAAAGAGAAAAACCAGTGGTGATATATACCAGGCCATGCTTCAAATATAGCGCATACAATGTTCGGGAATCGTTAATTGTATAACCACAAAGCACGGAAAGAATGCTCAAAGCACACAAAACTTTAACTTTTAACACCATTCCCCTGCAATCTCTATTTCTGCCGGAAACTGTCGCCTATGAAAGCCAGCGCATCGGTAATGCCGGTGCGCCAATAGGTCCAGCTATGCGCGCCATCGCGTACGCGGTATTCATGCGCTACTAATTTGGAACGCAGGGCAATATGCAATAAAGCATTTCCTTTGGCCAAAAAATCATCATCGCCGCAATCTATCCAGTAACGTACTTTATTGAGCTCTGCCCCCGACTTTTTTTCAATAATGGATAACGCCGAATTGTCGTACCAGGCTTTGCTTAATCGTGCCTTCCCCTTCAAACCGCGCCCATACAACTGTCCAAACGTACGATCCCATTGCGCATCAGGCATGTTTATCATTTCATCGTCGCTGAAAACCGCGGCGCTTAAAGGTGCTGTGGCAACAAAATATTCGGGATACTTTAAAGCATACATCAGCGATCCGTAGCCGCCCATGGAAAGCCCGGCAACAGCGCGGTATTTCTTTTGCGATTTTATGCGGTAGGTTTTTTCAATGGCGGGAATAAATTCCTGAATAAAGAAGTCTTCATACTTTTCTTTCCCATCGTACGCATTAATGTACCAGCTCGAATCTGCGTCGGGCATAATAATGATCATAGGTGGTATCGTTCCTTCGGCAATGGCCTTATCGGCATAACGGTTTATTTCGCCAAACTGCAGCCAGCCGGTATTGTCGTCGGTATACCCGTGCAGC
This sequence comes from uncultured Terrimonas sp., assembly GCA_964450515.1. Taxonomy (GTDB): domain Bacteria; phylum Bacteroidota; class Bacteroidia; order Chitinophagales; family Chitinophagaceae; genus Agriterribacter. Next base: position 5,178 of record CAYVEI010000144.1, read on the forward strand.
AGGTATACAACGGGGTAAGTTCTTTGTGAATGTTCATAATCGGCAGGCAGGTACACCGTATAGCTAACATCCCTGCTCAAAACCGTGCTGGAAACTACAGCTTGCTCTATTACTTTTCCGGTTTGCTGGGAATATAATGCAGGTGCAGCACAAAGAGAAAGAAAGAATAAAAAGTATGCTTTCATATATGATTGCTGATTTTTTGATTTCTGGTTTGAAATCTCAAACACATTTTATGGGGCTGGCGTAAAAGTGTAGCTGAGCACCCGTTCTTCATAGTTAGCGAGCGTATACACTACTAAGGTTCCGTTTTTCCGGATAAATGTATACCGGTACCGGTCGTTGTTCTGCTCTTTTTTACTGGGTTTCCTGAACCATCGTTCCAGGTCGTACCGCGTGGTATTATATACCTGTATCTTTTTTAGTTTACCGGTATTGATCTTTTTATTGTTATAATCTGTGTTGCCTTCAACGGGTTCAAACACAGCAGGACGGTATAAAAAACTGCCTGCCGTTTGGCTGCTGTCGAAGGTTACGGTTAAGGTATCACCCAAATAGCCATAGATATACCGTTCGCCCTTATCGCTTATATTTTTTTTAGTGGGCTCGCCAAAAAGCCTTTCCGTTTCGCCGGGAGTGGTTATTCCCTTCTCCAGCTTACGAACGCTTTCTTCCGGTATGGGATGGTAGATGGCAAAAGGGGTGCTGGCGGGGTTATATCGTTTACTGCATCCCGTTAGTAATATCCCGCACATTAGGCCAGCCGCAAGTAATTGTTTGTTCATAAGGAAAGACATTTGATAAGCTGCAAATTAACTGAAACTTATACACTCCTTCAACTCTTTTTCAGTATAAGCCAGTCCATACTGTTTCAGCACATCATCGGGCACGCCATTCCATTGATTGGGCTGGTTACCCACATAGCCTATATCTTCAATACCCATTTTAGACGTATAGAAACCGGTGCAGGTAAGGTTACGCATCAGTGTAAAAAAGGAAACGCCCTGCGACATTTCCGGCTTTGCTTTTTTCGGCCAGGCAATATCATCCACTACCTGCATCCGCTGTGCCTGGTCGCTATCCTTAAAGTTTTTCTGAAAACGCTGGTAGCATTGCCTGTCTATCCAGCGCAGCCCGCCACGCATAGGCACCTGGTGACCGGGCATATCTTTTACAATAAATTCTATAAAGTCGGGAACACCTGCATCTGTAGCACTGCCACTCACTTCATCTTTTGGAATAATAATATCCGCCAGTATGGCAATGGTTGCCATTTCATGTTCGGTAAAGAACTTAGCAGACACTACATTGTTGTAATGGGCTATTTCTTCCGGCTGCCTGTCGGGTCCCGCATCAGGCGTGTTGCCGGCGCCCGCTAAAGTGGCGGCATTATCCGCCTTTTTTTTATCGGGTAATTTGCAGGCATCAAATAAAACAGTGGCAGACAGGGAGCCTAACCCAATTATTTTTAGTGATTTTCTTCTGTCCATAGCTCAAAATGTTTATCAATAATAATTTTAAAATATTACCGGTAATAAGATCAGAGATTCTGCTTCTTTAATTCATCAATAATGTATTCAGACGCCCGCATGGATAATGCAAGGATTGTCCATGTGATGTTCTTATCTGCCTGCGATGTGAAGGCTGCACCGTCTACAACAAACAGGTTTTTACAATCGTGCGCCTGGTTCCATTTATTGAGCGCCGAGGTTTTAGGGTCGCTGCCCATTCTTGCCGTGCCACCCTCATGAATGATCTTTCCGGGCGATTCGAGCCCGTATTTATTTTCCGGGCCATCATTTCCGCCCCAGGTAATTACAGCGCCCATGTTGTGCATGATCTCCTTAAAGGTTTCTTTCATGTGTTTGGCCTGCTTCACCTCATAATCGCTCCATTTTACATTGAACCGTAATACGGGGATACCGTATTTATCTACTACCGAAGGATCTATCTCGCAATAGTTGTCGCGCCTTGCCACGGCTTCGCCGCGACCGGCCATGCCTACGCCTGCGCCATAAAAAAACCGCTGATCTTCTTTCAGAGAGGCGCCGTAACCTCCGGCTTCTTTTTTCTTTCCGTTTACTTCGTATGCGCCGTTTTGACTTTCAATACCAAATCCAAAACCATAGGAAGGCATGCCCATACCGCCCCAGTATTCAATATGATAACCCCGCGGGAAATCTAATTTTTTATTATCTCCCCACCAGGGCGAATACACATGCATACCGCCTACGCCATCTTCGTTGTACCGTTTTCTACCAAATAGTTTTGGTAAATATCCACCTAAAGCCGCGCCGGTAGAGTCGTGCAGGTACCTGCCCACCACATCGCTGGAGTTAGCCAGTCCGTTGGGATGACGCGCAGATTTGGAATTGAGCATCAGCCTCGATGTTTCGCAGGCACTGGCAGCCAGTATCACTACTTTACCATTTACCTGGTATTCATTCATATCCTCTTTATTTACATAAGATATGCCGGTAGCTAGTCCCTGGTCGTTGGTAATAACTTCTCTTGCCATGGCATTGGCAATAACATCTACATTACCTGTGGCAAGCGCGGGGTTTACCAGCACAGAGCCTGAAGAAAAATCGGCATAAAACTGGCACGATCTTCCGCACTGCCCGCAATACACGCAAACGCCCCTTTCATTATTAACGGTTTTAGTAAGCATGGAAAGCCGCCCGGGTATTACCGGCACTCCCGAGCTGATAGCAGCATTTTTTATAAAAAGCTCATGCAGCCTGGGCTTGGGAGGTGGCAGAAAAAATCCGTCGGGATCATTTTCCAGTCCTTCATTAGTGCCAAATACACCGATCAGTTTATCTACCCTGTCGTAAAAAGGCTTAATATCTTCATAACCTATAGGCCAATTTTCTCCCAAACCATCAATACTCCTTCTTTTAAAATCTTTAGGGCCAAAACGCAGCGATATCCGCCCCCAGTGATTGGTGCGCCCGCCCATCATGCGTGCCCTGAACCAGTCCCATTCCGTTCCGGATGCTTTGGTATAAGGCTCTCCGTCAATGTCCCATCCGCCATAGCAGGCATCAAAATCGCCAAACGGGCGGTACTTTGTGCTGGAACCGCGGCGTGGCGATTCGTAGGGCCATTTAAACTGCGTAACATTTTTTTTAGGATCGAATAAGGCCCCCGCTTCTAACAGGCAAACCTTAACACCTGCATTGGCTAAAATATAAGCGGCCATACCCCCACCCGCACCGGAACCTACAATAACCACATCATAATTTTTGGGGTTGGTCTTAATTTGAAAATCTCCCATACAATAATCTGAATTAAAAAAGTTCTTTAAAAGTGAATCCTAAATGTACCATTTTATCTAAAATGAAAGTTGCTTTTTTTGTTTCGCCTAAAGTATAATTGCCGGTATTTTGGTGCAATAAAGACCAGACCACTTAATTTTACCCCAACTCAATTAATATGTCTGTTATAATTGGTGCGGATATCGGAACCTCAAATATAAAGGTTATTGCTTTTAAAAATGATACGGAAGTATTACAGTCTGAAACGGCTTCCTGCACTACCATACGATCTTCTTCCCAAAAAATGGAACAGGATCCCGAACAGATTTTACAATCTGTTAACAACCTCCTGAAAAAAGTAATCACTCAATTAGAAGGAAAGCCTGTTGCGGGTATTTGCTTTAGTGCTGCCATGCACAGCATTATGGCTGTAGATGATCATAACAGGCCATTAACCAACGCTATTTTATGGGGCGATACAAGAAGCATGCGCCAATGTAACCGCCTGAAAGAAAATGGTATGGCTGAAAAGCTGTACCGGCAAACAGGCGTACCGCTGCATCCTGCACTACCCTTATGCAAAATAATGTGGCTAAAAGAAAATGAGCCCGGCATATTTAAACAAACGCATAAATTTATTTCGCTGAAGGAATATTTTTTCTTTCAGTGGTTTGGAAAATATATTACTGATCATTCCATTGCAGGCGCCACGGGCATGCAGGATATACACTGTTTACAATGGAGCGAAGCGGCATTGCAGGTTGCCGGTATAAGGGAAGAGCAAATGTCGCAGATAGTGCCTGTAACACATGCCGAAACACAACTTACCGGATCGTACAGGAAATATTTCGGGATAGAAAACATACCTTTTATCATTGGTTCAAGCGATGGTTGCCTGGCCAATACGGGCAGCGGCGTTTGTAATGCAGATGAAGCCGCATTAACTATCGGCACCAGCGGAGCAGTACGCACCACCATTACGGCGCCGGCGTTGAATGAGGAAGCCACTTTATTTTGCTATCCGCTGCTGAAGGATGTGTTTATAAAAGGAGGCGCGGTAAACAATGGGGGAAATGTACTGAGCTGGTTTGCCGGGAATTTCATGAACCGAAAATTATCATCCGAAAGCGACTATGCGTTACTGGTAGAACAGGCCCATACCGTGGATGCCGGGGCAAACGGACTGCTCTTTTTACCTTACCTGCAGGGAGAACGTGCACCCCTATGGGATGCGGCAGCAAGAGGCGTATTTTTTGGCATGAATAATTTGCATCGCCAGCCGCATTTTGTGCGGGCTGTATTAGAAGGTATTAACTATGCTTTATATGATGTTTTTTGTGAACTTACCAAACATCATGATCCTGTTAAAACAATATTTGCCAGCGGTGGGTTTGTACAGTCTGTGCCCTGGGTTCAGATGGTGTCCGACATTTTTGATAAAGAAGTGGTGATCAGCAACCAGGCAGATGCGTCGGCTACCGGGGCAGCGCTGCTTGGATGGTATGCAACCGGCGCCTCAAAAAGCTTTACATCTTTACCTTCATCATTGAAAGGAGGGCAAACTTTTTACCCGAACAGGGAAAAACATAAAATCTATATGCGGCAGTTCACTATTTTCCGCGCACTATATTTGGCACTGAAAAAAGAGTTTCCGAAACTGCATCAATAGCATATTCAATTTCCTCCTGCGTGGTAAACCTTCCCAACCCGAAGCGGATGGAACTTTTAGCCAGGTCATCGCCCAGCTCCATTGCCTTTAGCACATGCGAAGGCTCCGGGTTAGCGGAAGTGCAGGCGGAGCCGGAAGATACGGCGATGGTACGATTGATGGCGGTGAGCAGCTTATCACCGGGTATACCGGCAAAAGCCAGGTTGGTTACATTAGGCAGGCGATGAATGATGCTTCCATTTACAGTAACGTTCTTCCCTTGCGTCAGGCCTTTTTCAAGCTGGTTTCTCAGCGTACCAATGCGATGGGCTTCTTCATTCATTTGCTGCATGCATAACACACAGCATTTGCCTAATGCCACTATACCGGGCACATTCAGTGTTCCGCTGCGCATACCCTTTTCATGACCGCCGCCGTCTATCTGCGCTACCAGCCGAACCCGCGGATCCTTTCTGCGTACATATAAAGCGCCGGCGCCTTTAGGACCATATATTTTATGCGCAGACAGGCAGAGCATGTCTATATTATCATCCATTACATCAACAGGTATTTTCCCTGCAGCCTGCGTGGCATCAGTAAAAAAAATAATACCATGTGCTTTAGCGATAGCGCCTATTTCCTTCACCGGTTGCAACACGCCCGTTTCATTGTTGGCCGCCATGATGCTGAGGAGGATCGTATTCGGCCGAATAGCGGCTTCCAGCAAATTCAAATCAATTGTTCCATCATTGCTCACCCCCAGGTAAGTGACATCTGCACCCAGTTTTTCCAAATGTTTACAGGTATCTAATACCGCTTTATGTTCGGTAGCACAGGTTATAATATGATTACCTTTAGCAGTATACATTTCATATACGCCTTTTATAGCTAAATTGATGGCTTCGGTGGCGCCGGAAGTAAAAACAATCTCAGAAGGATCCGCATTAATCAGTTGCGCCACCTGTTCCCTCGCCTGTGTTACCGCTTCTTCGGCTGTCCATCCAAAACTATGACTCCGGCTGGCGGCATTGCCAAAATGCTCCGCAAAATAAGGAAGCATGGTTTGCAGCACTTCCGGGTCAACAGGCGTAGTAGCATTGTTATCTAAGTATATGGGAAGCTTCAACATATTTCTTTGCAGATGTCCAAAATTACTTGAAATAAAAGGAATGTGGAAAATGCCTGCCCGACTGAATAGGCGGGTGGAAATGTGAAAAATTGAAAATGGAGCTGTCAGCGATAGGTAGCAGTCAGGTATCAGCCGTTAGCTATCAGGTGAGCTACTGCTAACGACAGCATGAATACTCCTTCTTTCACTCCCCATACATCTTGTAAAACGATAAACCTTTCACAATTCACAATTGACTACTCACCACTTATCATTTTCTCACCTTCTCTTCCCTTCGGATTTCGAAATTCCGGCTTCGAATTTTATATTTGAAACTTATTTGCCGTTTGTAATTTAGTTCTTAGTGCTTTGTATTCCCTTCGGGCTTTGCATTCACCGGTATAGTAGAAGTATCCTTTGGCGGATTGCGGCCGATAAAAGGGTATTGTTCCAGCGTCATAACCTGGCCGCTTATGGGGCCGCACTCATCGGCGAGCCAGTATACAGCAGCAGCGGCTATCTCCGCCGGCCAAATAATGCGGCCCGCCGGTGCGTATACATTGGGCAGGTCTTTATACCAGTCGTCTGCCAGCCCGTGCTCACGTTTACGGATAGCCTCATTTTCGGTAAGCACCCAACCGGGATTGATCTGGTTCACCCTTACGCCGTCTTCCCTGAAAAGCGTATCGCCCAGGTTTTGGGTAAGGGTCATCAATGCACCCTTGGAGATACTGTAAGCCATTAAATTGGGCTCACCGCTAAACGCATTCACTGATCCGATATTCAAAACACAGCCTTTTTGTTTGCGGAGGTAGGGTAATGCGGCTTTTATCAATGCAAAAGGTGCAATGGTATTTACTTCTAATATCTTTCTCAAAAAATCAAGATCGGTAGTATGTATATTGGAGGAAGCCACAATAGCTGCGTTATTGACCACGGCATCTAATTGTCCATACGTATCAACAGCCATATCTACCAGCCGTTGGGGAGCACCTTCCATGCTGATATCTTCGATAAGCAAAACAGCTTTATCTATTCCAAGTTCTTCCACTACCAGCTCACCCCATTCTTTTTCCAATCCATGAATAACCACACGGGCCCCCTCCGCCACACAGCGCTGCGCAATGGCTTTTCCTATACCTGTACAACTGCCGGTAATGATGATGACTTTGTTTTGTAAACGCATTGGAATAATTTAAAATTTCAAATTTGAGATTTGAAATTGTTTATACTGGTTTCAACACACTCTTCACCACCTCTCCCCTGTGCATTTTTTCAAATGCTT
>CAYVEI010000145.1:0-11982 GCA_964450515.1 uncultured Terrimonas sp.
TCATTTCGGTATTGCCATTAATGGTAATTGCGCCATAATTTTCCAGCCCAAAACCTGCTTCAGTTTTTAAAGCAGGCAAAATAGCCGTTCCATATACAATATATTTACTCCGATAGCCTTTGACCGATGACGGCTTAAAAGTTGCGCCGGCAGCTATTGTTATTTTTCCGCCCTGTTGCTGGTCATTGATCTTTCCGGTAAAGGTTCCCTGGCTTAGGTACAGGCTATCACCGGTTTGCAAGGTATAGGTATTGGAACTGCCATTGTCAATATAGGTAGTTTGTGTATAACCCAATGAAAAAGAGAGTGATAGAAAAGCAGCAAAAAGAAAATGGGTGAAATTGCGTTTCATTTTATAGGGTTTAAGGTCTTGCCGGGTGTTATGGAATAACCATTGATCCAGTTCAGAAAATCATTTATGAATGATTAAATGTTTACACTTAGCTGATACAAATATAATAGTAGATCTACCATACAAACAAGGTTGATTTACGAATTTGACTTTTGTTAAGTGATTGATAATCAATATATAAAATGCAAAAGAGAGAGTAAAAAAATGCTAAGGCTTTGATAGCGACGCGAGATACGAAACAGGGAATTTGTAATACAAGCGGAGCCCTGCTTAGCGATAATTTTTGGGGTAGTCAAAAAACCAGAACTTTTTGGAAGATTTACGGAAATCCTGCCACTGCGATATGTTGGTTTTTACAGCGAAAATGCCACAGGTAGGCATATTATCAATCCTGATCTCGTTGGTAAGCTGGTTCACGAAATCGGTAATACCGGGGTTATGGGAGCAAATGGCGATATGATGAAACTGGTTGGAAGCTTCTTCAATTACTTCATAAAATGCATTGGGTGAGGGAAGGTATAATGCTGCTTCCAACAGTATATTACCCGGGGGTAATCCATAGGCTTCAGCGAATATCCCGGCAGTTTTGCTGGCTCTTTTGGCAGGGCTGGAAATAAAGGAGTCGAGCGGAATGTTTTTTTCTAACAGGCGTTTTGCCATTTCGGGAGCATCTTTTTTGCCTCTTTCGTTAAGCGGCCGGTCGAGGTCGCGCACAGACGCATTATCCCAACTGCTTTTGGCATGACGAATGAACAATACAGACCTCATCTCTTCTCAAACATTTAGGAGAAACGGCAATTAGGGTTAACAATCAGGTATAATGGAATTTCAAAAGGGTACTTCAATCGCTGAAAATAACATAGGAAATGCAGGATCTAAAAACGGGTGCAAAAAAGCATTTCAATGTTTAAACAAAAACCAAGCCAACAATTTGTTAATATCCTCTGATGTTCTTTCCTTCCATGAAATTTATGAACGCTTTATTCACAACCCTGTTTCCGCCGGGGGTAGGATAGTTGCCGGTAAAGTACCAGTCGCCGGTATTTGTGGGGCATGATTCATGAAGGTCTTCTATGGTTTGATATATTACGTCAACCGGTATGCTAACATCCGGAGGCGTAATAAGTTGTGCTATTTTTTTAGATATGTCTTCGGCCGTAAAAGGCTTATAAACGCCACGCACCACATTTTCGGTGTGCAACTGGTTATTCCGTTCAAGCTCCCTGCATTTGTTGTACAGATCCTGTAGTATATAGTCTGATTTTTGTTCCCTGATCAGCAGGATTGCGGCCTGAAAAGCAATAAAATCATTCATTTTACTCATATCAATGCCGTAACAGTCGGGATACCTGATCTGGGGAGCCGAGGAAACAATGATAATTCTTTTGGGTTCCAGCCTCGACAGCATTTTTATGATGCTTTCCCTGAGTGTTGTTCCGCGAACAATGGAATCATCAATAACTACTACTGTATCTTCCCGCTTTCGTATGGATCCGTAGGTGATATCGTAAACATGCTGCACCAGTTCGTTGCGACTAACATCTTCGGTAATGAAAGTGCGCATTTTTACGTCTTTATTAGCAATTTTTTCTACCCGGATGCGGCGGTTGATCATTTCGGCAAGCTTTTCTTCATCGTAATCCTTTCCCCAGGAACTTATTCGCTGTACCTTAATTTTATTCAGGTAATCCTCCATTCCCTTCAGTAACCCGTAAAAAGCCACTTCCGCGGTATTGGGAATGAATGAAAAAACCGTGTTTTTAAGATCATGATCAATTGCTTTAAGCACATGGTTGCTTAAATGGTTCCCCAGGGCCGTTCTTTCCCTGTAAATTTTTTTATCGTTCCCCCTTGAAAAATAGATCCGCTCAAAGCTGCAGGCCTTCCTTTCTTTAGGTTCAATGATCTGCTCAATCTGGTAACTTCCGTCTGCCCTCACTATTAATGCGTGTCCGGGCATCAGTTCCTTTACCTCATTTTCGCCAACGTTAAAGGTAGTACGGATAGCGGCACGTTCTGAAGCCGCCACTATAACGTCATCCGTTATATAATAATAGGAAGGGCGTATGCCGTGGGCATCACGCAAAACAAAGCTGTCGCCATTACCGATCAGTCCGCCCACATGGTAGCCACCGTCAAAAAGGCTGGCCGATTTTTTTAAAACATTTACAATATCAAGCCTTTCGGGGTGCTGCTCATCTTCCTTAACCAAAAAATGATGAACAACTTCCATCATCGCGGCCAGGTCGCTTTGCTTCTGGAATACCCCGGGTTCAATATTTACCAGGGCAAACAGCTCTTCTGTATTTACCAGATTAAAATTACCTGCCAATGCCAGGTTAAGTGCCGGGATGGTATGGCATTTAATAAAGGGGTGGCAAAATTCAACATTGTTCCTGCCCTGTGTGCCATACCGCAAATGGCCAAGCAGCAACTCTCCCATGAACCGCACATTTCCTTTCATCAATCCCGGGTGCTTTTTCAATTCCGGCTGATATTTTTCCAGCCCGGCAATTTCTTCCGATACCTGCCGGAACAAATCGGCAATAGCCATGGTTTCGATGCTGCGGATACGGTGCATGAACGGATAGCCGGGTTCTGTATCAAGCTTTACGGTTGCTATACCGGCGCCATCCTGCCCCCGGTTATGTTGCTTTTCCATAAGCAGGTACAGCTTGTTCAGTCCATACATTACTGTACCATACTGCCGCAGGTAATACGAAAAAGGTTTCCTAAGTCTTATAAATGCCAGTCCGCATTCATGTTTTACAGGATCACTCATGAAGAATTTTAAAAAGAAGCCGCAAAGGTACAAGGTTTACACCAACAAAAAATGCCTGCGGATGTTTCCGGCAGGCAAAACGGTTGTTTTTCATAGCAGCACGCTGCGGCGCTACTGACTGTTCCGCTTTGATAATAACTGGTCTAAAACTTTGCGCTGGGTTTCTACTTCCTGAACCTGGGCTTCCTGTTTTTTCTTATTGTCCTCAAGGTCTTTCTGCAAATCCCTGATCTTCTTTTCTAAGGAAGCCTGGTCTTTTACCAGGTCATCGTATTTCTTTTGCGCTTTTTTCGTTATTTCTTCCTGTGCCTGGATATCTCTTTCTAACCGTTCAACTACCGTGTATGAACTAATATTGCTTTGAAAGCCGTCATCGGACAGCATGTGGCTTTCAAAGGGTACGGGTGTTGCCTGGTTGCCAGGCTTGCTGGCGAAAAAGTATACCAGGCTGGTTTCTTTATCTTTCCTGCTCTTTCTTTCTACTTTTATATAGAGGTCGCTGCGTTCGCCCGTGATGCTCCGGTCGTCAACATCCTTAAATTCCATCCAGCCTTTGGATGTTTTGGCCTTATACCCCGATTTGAGCATTTTATTTTTTATGGCCTGCTCCACAACATCGGGGGCATCGTTTATCTCCATTGATTTTACTGTTCTTTTCGTTTTATTAAAATCCACAATCGCCTCACTAACCTGTGCAGACACGCTAAAGCTGCATACAATAGCTACAAAAAGAACGATAAAAAATTTTTTCATAATAACGTTTGTTTGTAAGTAGAGACTATATATAACAGAAAAAAGGTTGCATCCATAAAAAATTTCGGTATCATGGAACCTGGCGGCCAGGTTACAGCATATTCTCTTTTTCTTACTCCCGGTTATAAAACAGCTAAGTTAAGCTCATTAACCGGCATTGATTATTCAAAAGGGTTTGTGCTGAAAATGCTTATTCCGCTTATCTTTACTGCACTCATTTTTTTCGTTTAAATATTTTTGTTGTTGGCGGGCATTAAACAATTAGCAGGACAAACATTATGGTACGGGGTAAGCAGCATTATTCCCAGGCTCCTGACTTATATTCTAACGCCTTATTTGACCCTGAAGCTAAGTGGCGCCAATTATGGTGATATGACCCTGGTATATGCAGCCATTCCCTTCCTGAATATATTGTTCACTTATGGGCTTGAAACAGGGTATTTCCGTTTCATTCAGCAGGAAAAGCACAAAAAAGACCTGTATAACACGGCCAGCATATCGCTTATTACTACCACCATCCTTTTTACCGTTGTTCTTTTATTATTTACCGGCCCCATTTCCCGTTTCATAAGAGTAGAAGCGCATCCCGAATATGTAACGCTCTTTCTTTTAATTGTGGCCTTCGACAGCCTGTCTGCTATCCCGTTTGCCAGGCTTCGGCAGGAAGGGCGTCCTGTAAAATATGCATTTATACGCATCACCGGTGTTCTTATATATATAGGCACGCTATACTTTTTTCTTTCTGTTTGCCCTTCCCTGGCACAGAAAGACCCCAACAGCGTATTTGCGCTCCTGAGCAGTGAAAATCTCGGTATTACCTTGGTTATCCTGGCAAACCTTATACAATCTGTATTTACATTAATAATGCTTTGGCAGGAGCTGAAGGCGATACGCTGGCAGTTCAATATCCGGCAGTGGAAAGAGCTGATGATGTATTCACTTCCCATGCTCGTGGCAGGATTGGGCGGTATGATCAACGAAACGCTTGACCGGCTGATGCTGGGCTGGTGGGGCGTATCGGCTTCAGGAAACATAAAAGTTGAAATAGGCACATACGGCGCCTGCTATAAGCTGGCCATACTGATCACGGTTTTCATCCAGGCCTTCCGCATGGGCGCCGAACCTTTTTTCTTTAAGCAGGCTATGACCGAAAATCCCCAACGGGTATATGCAAGAGTAATGAAATTTTTTGTGATCATTATTTGTGCGATGTTCCTTTTTGTTGTGCTGTACTTAGACGCCTGGAAGTATTTTATACAGAACCCTGTTTTTTGGGAAGGGCTGAAAATTGTACCCATCCTGTTATTAGCCAATATGTTCTTAGGCATTTATTATAACCTGTCGGTATGGTATAAAATAACCAACAAAGTATCGTCCGGGGCGTGGATAACCATCGGCGGCGCCCTGGTAACCATAGCCATCAACTACCTTTTTATTCCGCGCTTTGGCTATATGGCCAGCGCATGGGCTACTTTTTTCTGCTATGGCAGCATGATGGTGGCCTGCTATATATGGGGGCAAAAAGAATACCCTGTTCCCTATGCCTGGAAAAAGCTCTGCGCCTATATCGTTATTGTGGTTTTATTATTTTACCTGCACCGGCTGCTTACACACCTGTGGCCGCATATGATCTTTAATTATACGCTGGCTACGGTTATACTGGGCGCCTTCCTGCTTTTTGTGCTGCGGGTAGAAAAAAACGAATTTAAAAAACTTCCTGTAGTGGGCAGGTTTTTAAAATAAAAACTATGTACCTCTATATAAAGGCGCTTCATATTATTTTTATTGTTACCTGGTTTAGTGGTATGTTTTACCTGGTGCGACTGTTTATTTATAATACGGAAGCCTCCGGAAAACCGGAACCGGCCAAAAGTATACTCCGGGATCAGTACCGCATTATGATCAAAAGATTATGGATGGGCATTACCTGGCCTTCGGCTATACTTACCCTTATTTTCGGATCATGGATGTGGTATATGCTGGGTTCCCTGCCGGGATGGCTGATCATTAAGCTTTGCTTTGTGCTGGGGTTATTTGGCTATCATTTTTCCTTACAACATATTTACACGCAGCAAATGAATGGCGTTTTCCGCTGGTCGTCGCAGCAATTAAGAATATGGAATGAAGTAGCTACCATTTTCCTGGTGGCTATTGTAATGCTGGTATCTGTAAAACAAAATATGAGCTGGGCATGGGGATTGCTGGGATTGGCAGGCTTCGTAATTATTTTAATGAGCGCAATTAAAATATACAGGAGGCTGAGGGAGAATAACGAGAGGAAATAAAGCCGGAAATCTTAAATTCGAAGCGAAATACAACTACAAACCACAAATAATAAACAATAAGCCCGGATTGCAACGAATTTCCCCTGATATCTCGTACCTCTAATATAATAATAGCATATGCAATACAACACCGATAGCATCAACCATCTTATCCGTAACCGGCGTTCGGTTTTCCCCGACCAGTTTGAAGCAGGCAAACCCGTTTCCGACGCAATTGTTGAAGAAATACTGGTTAATGCCACGTGGGCGCCAACACACGGGCAAAATGAACCCTGGCATTTTTCGGTATTTACGGGCAACGGCTTAAAGCAACTGGCTTCCTTTCAAAGTGAATTATACCGGCAGGAAGCCGGGAGCGGTTTTGCCGAAAAAAAATACCTTAAGCTACAGCAGCAGCCTTTAAAAGCTTCTCATATTATTGCTATAGGCATGAAACGGGCTGCTCATACCAGGATACCGGAAATAGAAGACATAGAAGCAGTGGCCTGCGCCGTACAAAATATCTATCTTTCTGTTGCAGCTTATGGCTTAGGCGGGTACTGGACCACCGGGGGTATAACGTATTACGAAAATGCCAAATCTTTTTTCGGACTGGGCGAAGCAGATACGCTGCTGGGTTTTTTTTATATCGGCCATGTAGCCATACCTTCTGCAAAAGGAAAGCGCGCTGATATGCATACTAAGGTAAACTGGGTACGGGAAGAATAGGAACCCGGAAAGAAATCCGTTTTTACAGCAGAGGGAATAGCCTTTGAATAAGGGCTGTTAAAGAAATGCAAAATCCATGGGGAACCCTGCTTTCCTTTTTGATTTGGGAGCCTTTCCTAAAAAAGAAGAAGGGAGCACGACTGCTCCCCTCGATCCCTAATCCCTAAACCCTGGAAAAACTTAGTGTTTTTATATATAGATCCCTATATGTTTTTTCGTGTAGCTGAATAACACAAAGTGTAAAACGCTTTATGCTTATATAAGTCCTTCATTTTCAGAAACTGTGCCAAAGTTCCAGGATGTGGATAAGTGAATATTTTTTCTCCTTTTAAGTAACCGGTTTGTGGTATAAAGGGAGGCCGGTTTATGATGTAATTACATTACATTTCTTTTTTACCTGTTTTGATTTCGTGTAATTGAACACACACCGGGTTCAACATGGGGAAATTTTTCCCTGTGTAGCCCGGCAACCATATCCGCATGCTACTATCGTTTATGCATACCTGATAAAAATTTTTCTGTTTCATTTGCAGGGAAAGGCTTCGCTTTTTCAAAAAAAATAACCGCCCGGTGAATGCATAATTCAGGTGGCCGCACCGCCATGGGAAGGCCGGAGGAAGAACAATAAGCCGGAAAATAGCTTATATTTCTGTAACTTCGCCAACATTTTTTGGCTATTTATGGCAATACGGTATAAGGAATTTAGCGGATTGAACCTGCCGGCTACTGAGCAGGAAGTGTTAGCAAAATGGGCTGAAGACCAGTCTTTTGAAAAAAGCATAAAGCTGCGCGATGGGGCGCCTTCTTTTGTATTTTATGAAGGACCTCCCAGCGCTAACGGCATGCCGGGCATCCACCATGTTATTGGCCGCACGCTCAAAGACCTGGTTTGCCGTTACAAAACCATGAAGGGATACCAGGTAAAACGGAAAGCGGGGTGGGATACCCACGGGCTTCCTGTAGAACTGGGTGTTGAAAAAATGCTGGGCATTACAAAAGAAGATATTGGCAAAAAGATATCTGTTGAGGAATATAATGCTACCTGCCGCAGGGAAGTATTAAAATACAAACACAAATGGGATGAGCTAACCAACAAAATGGGTTACTGGGTAAACTTGTCTGATCCGTATGTTACTTTTGAAAACAACTATATTGAAACCCTGTGGTGGGCGTTAAAAGCGTTATATAAAAAAGGATTGCTTTATCAAAGCATAAGCATTCAGCCGTATTCTCCTGCCGCCGGCACCGGTTTGAGTTCGCACGAATTGAACCAGCCCGGCACCTATAAAATGGTGAAGGATACATCGGCTGTGGTAATGTTTAAAGCGGTGAAAGATGAAAAAAGCAGCTTTTTGTTTGATGCGGCGCAAAGCGATGAGGTTTTTTTCCTCGCCTGGACCACTACTCCCTGGACCCTTCCCTCCAACCTTGGGCTAACCGTTGGGGCTAATATTGATTATGTGCTGGTAAAAACGTTTAACCCCTATACCCACTTGCCCGTAAACGTTGTGCTTGCCCGGGCATTGGTAAATACTTATTTTAAAGCAGAAGAGGAGGATGGTGATTTTGAAAACTACAGTTCCGGAACCAAAACATTGCCCTGGAAAATATTAAAAGCGTTTAAAGGCAAAGACCTGGAAAATATACGGTACGGGCAGCTTTTGCCCTTTGAAGCCAATTCAACCGAAGCCATCGAAACCATTACACCCGGCGCCCGCCCTTTTAGAGTGGTGCCGGGAGATTTTGTAACCACCGAGGATGGTACAGGCATTGTGCATACCGCCCCCGCGTTTGGGGCAGACGACTATAAAGCAGGACAAAAATACGGGCTTGGTATTTTAACCCTGGTTGACCGGGAAGGAAAGTTCATTGATGGGGTGGGAGAATTCAGTAACCGGTATGTGAAAAATTATAAAGACGAAAAGGATTATGCAGATGTAAACGTTGACATCTGCGTGAAACTGAAAAAAGAGAACCGCGCTTTTAAAATTGAAAAATACGAGCACAATTACCCGCATTGCTGGCGTACAGATAAGCCGGTTTTATATTATCCCTTAGATGCCTGGTTCATTAAAACCACGGCATTGAAGAGCAGGATGGTGGAGCTTAACAAAACCATTAACTGGAAACCCAAATCAACCGGGGAAGGCCGGTTTGGCAACTGGTTGGAGAATATGGTAGACTGGAACCTGAGCAGGAGCCGCTTCTGGGGAACACCGTTGCCGGTTTGGAGGACAGAAGACGGGACGGAAGAAAAATGCATAGGCTCAATAGAGGAGCTGAACACGGAAATTAAGAAGGCGAATGAAGTGCTGGGAGGCAGTGTAAATGAAAACTATTTACATAATGGTATATTAGACCTGCACAAACCTTATGTGGATGAAGTGATCCTGGTTAGCCCCACCGGAAAACCCATGAACCGTATTCCTGACCTGATAGATGTATGGTTCGATAGCGGCGCCATGCCTTATGCCCAATGGCATTTTCCTTTTGAAAATATAGAAATTTTCGCCAAAAACTACCCGGCCGATTTTATAGCTGAAGGTGTAGACCAAACACGCGGCTGGTTTTATACCCTGCACGCTTTGGGCAGCCTGCTGAAAGAATCCGTACAGGAAGAGCTGCAAAAGGCCGGCATAGCAGTGACGGAGGAAAAATACCCCGGACTGGCTTTCAGAACCTGCATTTCAAACGGGCTGGTGCTGGATAAGAACGGGAACAAAATGAGCAAGCGGCTGGGTAACGTGGTAGACCCCTTTGCAACTATTGAGCAGTTTGGAGCAGATGCTACCAGGTGGTATCTTATTACAAACGCTTCTCCCTGGGATAGCCTGAAGTTTGACCTCCAGGGCATAAAGGAAGTGCAGCGTAAATTCTTCGGTACCTTATATAATACGTACCAGTTCTTTGCCCTGTATGCCAATGTAGACGGCTTTGCTTTTAAGGAAGCCTATATTCCTTTGGACCAGCGACCGGAAATAGACCGGTGGATCCTTTCTTCTTTAAACAGCCTGAAAAAGCGGGTAAACGAGTATATGGATGATTATGAGCCAACACATGCAGGCAGGGCTATCGAAGATTTTGTAGATGAACACCTGAGCAACTGGTATGTAAGATTATGCCGCCGCAGGTTTTGGAAAGGCGAATATGAGCACGACAAGATATGCGCTTATCAAACCCTGTACGAATGCCTCGAAACGGTGCTACAGCTTATGGCCCCCGTTTCTCCTTTCTTTTGTGATGCGATATTCCATAACCTGAATATGGTATCTGAAAGGAACAATGCGACATCTATACATCATACACTGTACCCTGAAGCAGCTACGGCGGTAATAGATGAAGCCCTCGAAGAAAGAATGCAAATGGCGCAGGATATTTCATCTTTAATCCTTTCACTCCGTAAAAAAGTAAATATAAAAGTTCGGCAACCCCTTCAAAAGGTGCTTATCCCCGTGCAAAACAAGCGCATGAGGGAACAAATAAGCAATGTTGAGGACCTGATCAAAAACGAAGTGAACATTAAAGAAATTGAATATATTACAGAAGGAAATGGATTTATCAGCAAAAAAATAAAGCCCAACTACATCGCTTTAGGCAAAAAGCTGGGTGCTAAAATGAAGCCGGTAAGCATAGCCATCGGAGCATTTACCCAGGATGACATCAATACAATAGAAAGAGAAGGCGTTTACACGCTTAATATAAACGGGGAACAAATTGAGCTTACCCTGCCGGAAGTGGAAATTCAAAGTGAAGATGTGCCGGGCTGGATAGTAGCCAATAAGGGAATACTGACCGTGGCCCTTGATGTAACGCTTACGCCTGAATTAGAACATGAAGGGAATGCAAGGGAAATAGTGAACAGGATCCAGAAAATCCGGAAAGACAATGGTTATGAACTAACCGACAGAATTCTGGTAAAACTATCTGAAAATACCGCACTCAAACCGTCTATCACTGAATTTAATACATATATTTGCGCGGAAATTTTGGCAGACAATATAGAATGGTTACCAGATATTACAAACGGTATTGATATAGAAATAAATGACATACCTTTAAAGATTTTAGTGACCAAAAAAGTATAAACGCATGGCACCCAATAAAAAAGCAGCAAAAAAAGCAGCGGCTCATAAGACAAAGCCCGCTAAGGCGGCGCCCAAAAAAGCGGTGAAAGCTGCTAAGCCCGCTCCTAAAAAGGCGGCAAAGCCTGTTAAACAGGCCAAGTCTGCCAAAGCGGTAGCGCACAAGCCTGTAGCAAAAAAAGCGGTGAAAAAAGCAGCCGCCAAAAAGCCGGTATCTGCCAAAGCACCCGTAAAGCCTGCGGCCCCGGTAAAAAAGGCAACACATGTTGCAAAGCACGAACCTGCTAAAAAAGCAGTGAAGGAAGCTGCGGTTGTACCGGTAAAGCACACTTCAAAAGTTGAACAAATAAAAAAAGCACCGAAGGCACAGGCGGAAAAAACGAAACCGGTTAAACCTGTTGTTATTCCTAAATTAAGTACCAGCCAGGCAAGAAAGTACGAACCTGAATTTACTCAGTCTGTACTTGACCGGCCGGCAGTGCAGCAAAGCGGACCAACTATGAAATACAGTGATGCGGAATTAATTGAATTTAGAGAGCTGATATTACGCAAGTTAGAAGCAGCAAAAAAAGAGCTTAATTACCTGCAGGGCCTTATTACCCGTAAAGATGATATGGGGGGAGATGAAAGTGAAAACCGGTATATGACCATGGAAGACGGCAGCATTAGCATGGAAAGGGAACAACTGAGCCAGATGGCCAGCCGCCAGATTCAATACATTGATCACCTGGAGAAAGCCATGATGCGTATTGAAAACAAAACCTACGGTATTTGCCGCGTTACCGGCAAGCTCATTGATAAAGCGAGATTACGTGCAGTACCTCATGCTACTTTAAGCATAGAAGCCAAAATGGGATTTGCTAAAAACCCCAATATTCAATAAATAATTGGTTTACCAAACATATTAAAAGCCGGATGCCCCGTTGAAGAAGCATCCGGCTTTTTTAATGACTACCTATTTTAGAGTTACACGTCAGGAATACATGAATTCCTGTTATTCCAAAAAACAAACAGTCATTT
>CAYVEI010000146.1:0-11972 GCA_964450515.1 uncultured Terrimonas sp.
GGCAGATGACAGGTAGCAGTTGTTGACCATAGCATATTGCTGGTTTTGTTTTTTTGTATAATTTCATCCGGTTTTCTGTTTATAATTTTTATTGTTTATGAATGAACAGCACAACCCATGGCAGATCATTGATCAGCGGCCTATCTACGATAATCAATGGATACAGGTAACAGAGTATGATGTGATCAACCCGGGGGGAGGCAGGGGCATTTACGGCAAAATATCTTTTAAGAACATAGCTATTGGTATTGTGGCGCTTGATGAGGAAGGCAATACCTGGCTTATCGGCCAATATCGCTTCCCTATTAATGCGTATAGCTGGGAAATACCGGAAGGCGGCGGGGATTTGCATACCGACCCTTTAATTTCGGCGCAGCGCGAGCTGCTGGAAGAGGCGGGTATTAAAGCAGAAAAATGGGATAAGGTGCTGGATATGCATTTATCTAATTCCGTAACAAATGAAAGCTGTGTGGTGTATCTTGCACGCGGCTTATCGTTTCATGAAGCGGCGCCTGAAGAATCGGAACAATTAGTTATAAAGAAACTGCCTTTTACAAAAGCGTTTAATATGGTTATTAGCGGAGAGATAACAGATGCTGTATCTGTTGGCGCCATTTTTAAAGTAAACTATCTTTTAGAAAATCAATTGATATAACTATTCAACTTTGAAAAAATCATCACTGATCATAGGCCGCCAGCCGCTCATTGAAGCGTTTGAAAGCGGTAAGGCTATTGATAAGATATTCATGTATAAAAATATCAACGGCGAAAACATCCAGCATATCCGTCAACTGGCAAAAGACAATCATGTTCCCATACAGATGGTGCCGGTTGAAAAGCTGAATAGCTTTACCCGGGGAAACCACCAGGGTGTTGTGGCTATCGCCGCTGTAGTGCAATACACGGAGCTGCAGCAGGTTATTGATCATATTGTAAACAAGGGCGAACATCCATTATTTATTATGCTGGATGGCGTAACCGATGTAAAAAATATCGGCGCCATTGCCCGCACAGCGGTATGCTGCGGCGCCCAGGGCATTATTATACCCGACAAAGGCGTAGGGGCGCTGAATGAAGAAACCATGAAGGCATCGGCCGGCGCGCTTGAAATGGTGCACATATCAAGGGTAAGCAGCCTGGCGCACGCGGTGGATACCCTGCACCTGAATGGTATAAGCGTAATGGGATCGGAAATGAAAGCGGCTCAAAAGGTATATGAAATGGATTTTAAACAACCCTGCTGTATTATTATGGGTAGCGAAGAGAAAGGAATACAGCGGTTTTTAAGTAAGGCGGCAGATGCTCATTTTGCCATACCCATTGCAGGCAGCTTCGATTCTTATAATGTATCTGTTGCCGCAGGAATCATTTTGTACGAAGCGATGAAGCAACGGATGGCAGTACACTGATAAGATACAAATATTAAATCCGAAGCCAGGAATCCGAAATCCGAATGGAATACAAAGCACCAAAAGACAAATAACAAGAACCAAACAAAATTCAAGTCTCAAATCCGAAATTCGAAGGAACCATCAACTAATAATATGATCCGCCTCCGCTATTGGGGATTGCTTCGACCCTTAAAAAGTAGTACACATCATTCAGATCGGTTCAGGGTCTCGCAATGACGTTCAAATTCGAAGCGAAATGCAACCACAAACTATAAACGATAAACTACAAATTAAATCAGCCACAATCTCAAATCTCAAATCTCAAATCTATCTGTTCCCGGCAAAAGCTGTTGAATTCATTTTCATTTACATCCTGGTGGATAATTTCTCTCTGGAGTATTTTATTATTCTTAAAATCCAGGGTCAGGAGGCCATCTTTAAGCACCACATTTGAAAATACATTCCATTCATACCGTTTACGGAAAAAAGTATTGATCACAATTCTTTCATCCGATACGCCTATTTCCAGCGGATGGCGTGACTGGTGGTCGAATAAAATAAATAAAATGAACAGGAGCGCAATCCAGCGCATGCCGGGAAACAATAACCACAGGCAGCCGGTAACAAATAAAGGATGTTTATACGTTACTCCTGCTTTGAATTTCCTTTTAACACGTATTGTCCATGCCAGAACAACCGGGATAAGCCAGCTTGCCCAGAACAGCACAGACGAAAAACGGTTATGGGTATAAACGTAATACAAAAAAAGTACCCAGGAAATAAAGCAAAGCAGGAAGCTGATATAATTAATGTTTTCGGGGTTTTCCTTTTTCAGGATCAGTACATACTGAAATAATTCGCTTTTCTTTTTGGCCATAATGATCAGTTGCTTGCAACCATCAGGTTACACAATTTAAACAATACCCTTGCGCCCACATTCTCATCCCACTCATTGCTGCTGATACCCACTTCGCATAAATCGAAGCCGATAAGATGCCGCCCGCTTTCTATTATTTTCCGGAACAGGTAAAAGACCTGCTCTGCTTCAAAACCGCCGGGAACAGGGGTACCGGTATGGGGGCACAAGGTTCTGTTCAACCCGTCTATATCGAAACTGATATACACTTTTTGCGGAAGGTGATTGATGATCTCATCTGCCAGGTATTGCCAGCTCAGCCCTTCAAACTGCCTTTCCTTTATTTGCTTATCAAAATAAGTAACTACCCTGTTACTGCTGTTACAAATATAATCCCATTCGCTCTGGCTGTAATCTCTAACGCCAACCTGCACAAGCCGCGTAAGCTGGGGAATTTCATTTAAAGCATTATACATAATGGAGGCATGCGAGTGGGTGAACTGCAAATAAGCTTTGCGCAGGTCGCAATGAGCATCAATCTGTAAGATGCCGAAATCGCTGTACTTTTCTGCTATGGCTTTATAGAATCCGATAGGTGTGCTATGATCGCCACCCAGCAAGCCTACCAGCTTGCCCTTCTCCAGTAAGGCCCTTGTTTGGTCGTATACCCATGCATTTAAAAATTCACTGCCTTCGTTTACTTCTTTAAGCGCCTTGCACATGAACCTGTTCTCCTCAATTTTTTGTCCCTGCGAAACATAGTCAATAAAAAGCTCTGATTCTTTGCGTAAATAGTCGTTTTTAAACAATATTTTCTTATCCGGCTCACGCAAAAAGAACCCCTGCTTCCAGCCGTCGCTCACATCGGGATCAAAAAGATCAACATGCAGGCTGGCTTTTTTTATGCGCTCAGGAGCCCTTGCCGTACCCGCCAGGTAGCTCACCGTTACCTCCCAGGGCACAGGCAGCACCACCAGCTTCGCATCTTCTTCCGTAAAAGGCAAACCAAAAATATTGTAATTGGGGTTTCCCGAACTGTTGGGGTCAAACTTTGAAAGGTCCATGATCAAATAATATGATGCTTCAAAAAGCGGTGCAAGTTATAGCAGTTTTTTGCAACAACGAACTTAATAACGTTATAATTACAAATAAGGTTGCAGGGAGAATTTGAAAATGTGGGAATTTGAAAATTTGAAAATGCCGCCCCCTCCGGCTGGTGTCATGCCCTCCTGAATGACTCAGTCGGGCAGGCGGTTGGCATAGACGGGTGAAAATGAAAGCGGTCGGTACGCGACGAAGGAGCGTCAGACCGTGGATGTAATGGAAACTATAATTGTTTATGAAAAGTTAAATACAATATAATAACCCGCAGCAATCGCAAATAGCTTGTTATCTAAAAAACAATTAACAACCGCGTTGTTTTTTGGACTAATTTCGCTGCGTGATAATACGTATTTTATTATGAAAAAAATCCATATAGTTGCGTTGGTCATTATAGCTGCAGCCATTGCGTATATGCTGATCACTTTATCCAAAGATCTTACTACTTATGATACGATAGCCTCTGCAAAACAAAAGCAGGGGAAATTCATCCACCTTATAGCCAAATTAGACCGGTCGAAAGAAATCGAATATAATCCTGTTACAGATCCCAATTTTCTTGCATTTTACGCGGTGGATTCTTTAGGCGCACAAACCAAAGTGATCTATCACAGTACCAAGCCCCCCGAATTAGAAATGAGTGAACGCATTGTAATGAAAGGAAAAATGAACGGCGACGTGTTTGAATGTAAAGAAATTTTGCTGAAATGTCCCTCCAAATACAAAGACGATCCGTTACAGCAGGAAAAGGCTTTAGAATATAAAATGCAGGATTAATTTAACATGATTTACCAGGGTGAACATTTATTTATAGGACAATTCGGCCACTTTTGCGTTCTGTTGTCTTTTGCAGCTTCTATTGTTGCCACTTTCGCTTATTTTAAGGCAACGCAAACTTCCATACCCAACGACCATGCAGCATGGAAAAAATTGGCCCGTACGGCATTCATTATTGAAACCATTGCGGTAATAGCCATTTTTGTTAGTCTTTATACCATAATTTATAATCACTATTTTGAATACAAGTATGCGCACCAGCATTCCAAGCGCAGCTTACCTACCAAATACTTGCTGAGCTGCCTTTGGGAAGGACAGGAAGGCAGCTTTATGCTGTGGAATTTCTGGCATTGCATTCTGGGGCTGGGTATTATGCTTAAAAGCAAGAAGTGGGAAGCCCCCGTAATGACCGTTATTTCCTTAGTGCAGATTTTTTTAGCCACATTTTTACTGGGTATTTATTTCTTTGATCTTAAAGTGGGGAACAGCCCCTTTGTTTTAATGAGAAATGAATTTCCCGGCGCCCCTGTATTCCAGGATCCTTTGTACCTGCAAAAATACCTGCGCGACGGAAACGGGCTGAATGTGCTGCTTCAAAATTACTGGATGGTTATTCATCCTCCTGTATTGTTTCTGGGATTCGCTTCTGCCATTGTACCCTTTGCTTTTGCTTTAGCCGGGCTATGGAAAAAAGATTTTACCGGCTGGATAAAAGCAGCGCTGCCCTGGACTTTGTTCAGTTGCGCCATGTTGGCCATCGGTATTCTGATGGGCGCCGCCTGGGCTTATGAATCACTTACTTTTGGAGGCTACTGGGCATGGGATCCTGTTGAAAATGCATCGCTTGTTCCATGGCTCTTAATGGTAGCCGGATTGCATACCATGCTCATTAACAAATCTACAGGCTATTCATCCAAATCAACCTACTGGTTTTTGTTTCTTGCTTTTTTATTGCTGGTGTATTCAACCTTTTTAACCCGCACCGGCGTTCTGGGCGATACTTCCGTGCACTCATTTACCGGCGAAGGCAATTCCCTGTTCTGGCACCTGATTATAATGATGGCCACATTTTCGGCCCTGTTTTTAGCCGCTTATTTCAGGAACAAAAAACAAATACCTGTAATTCACAAGGAAGAAGATATCTCTTCCCGGGAGTTCTGGATGTTCGTTGGCGCGTTGGTGTTGTTGATTTCGGCGGTTTATATTTCCTTCTTTACCTCCCTGCCTGTTTTTAATAAAATTTTCGGCACGCAGAAAGCCATTGGCGAAGACCCCGAATATGTATATAACAGGGTAATGATCTTAATTGCAGTAGTAATAGGATTGCTTACCGCCATCACACAATACCTGAAATATAAAAAAACACCCCGCTCTTTCTGGATAAAAAAGATCATTACACCAACGGTTGTTGCGCTTATTATTTCCGTTCTGATCAGTGTGCTGGGAAGTGTTGATTATAATAAATACGGGATCGGCTACTTAGGCGCTATTCATTTGGCCATTTTCGCGGCTACCTATGCCGTTATCGCCAATGCCATGTATATATGGACAGGCGCAAAAGGAAAATTAAGCCTCGCAGGAGGATCTATCACACACCTGGGGTTTGGAATGATGCTGGTGGGCATTCTGGTTTCTTCCTCAAAAAAGGAAGTGATTTCCATTAATCGCACCGGTATTATGATACCGGGGCTAACAGATCCCAAAGGCCGTGAAGACAGTGGACTGGAAAACGTTACTCTTATTATGGGCATACCTACTCCTATGGGTAAATACACGGTAACTTATGTAGGAGATTCTTCTCACCCTGCCGATGAGAAAATGTATTTTAAGGTGAATTACGAGCGTAAGGATGAAGCTACCGGTAAAGTGCTTGAGGCTTTTAATTTATACCCGAATGCTTTTTTGATGAAGGCGGAAGAAGGAAAAACCGCTTTGTCTGCCAATCCGGATTCAAGACATTACTGGCATAAAGATGTATTTACTTTTATTACCTCCATGCCTGATCCCGAAAGTATAAAAGACACGGCCACTTTCAGGGATCACCCGGTGCAGCAGGGCGATACGGTATTTTATTCGAATGGATATATTATTGTAGACCAGTTGATTGAGGCCAATAAAACCACCAATAAAGACCTACCCTTAGTAGACAGCGCCTGGCTGGCCGATGTAACAGTGTATAGCAATAATGGCATGACCTACAAGGCCCAACCCGCTTTGTTCTCAAAAGATAACCTGCCTATTGCAAAAAGAGATACCGTTATATCGCAAAGCCTTGTGCTGGAGGTAAATAAAACAGGGAACACCCTTGCATTGGGTGTAAAAGAATCGAACGCTATAATGAAATACATTACTTTAAAAGCGTTCCAGTTCCCGTTTATCAATATCCTCTGGTTAGGCATTCTTATTATGTCGGCAGGTTTTTTTATCAGCATGTGGCACCGGTTTAAAAAGAGCAACTAACCTTGCCATTTTTTATATGCAGCGGCAGCGGTTGAGCCGGGTTTTCTGTCTACATGTATTATTTGTGATGCAAAAACCGTTAATATAGTAATTTGTAGCGCATGGGCGGCCGCAGTAAGCCATATTTTATATTCATTCTTTCCGTACTTTGTTGCACGTTGCTTCATACCGCAGCGCGGTCTCAAACGCAATACGGTATGAATGATACCATTACAGTGCCTGCCATCATTTACAAAGGCGACACGCTTTCCTATAAAGAGCTTTCCGAAGTACATATTTACCTTAAGTTAACGGCAGCTCAAAAAAAAGCATTGCGGGAATGGACCCGGCTGCGCAACGCGGTATATGTTACCTATCCTTACGCCAAAAAAGCGGGGGCAGTATTCAATGATATTCAGGCTCACTTAGTAAATATACCTGACAAGGAAAAAAGAAAGAACTATGTAAAAAGCCGCGAAAAAGACCTGCGCAACGAATTTACCAAGCCGCTTACCGATCTGTCTGTTTACCAGGGAAAAGTGCTGATGAAGCTCATTGCCAGGGAAACGGGCAATACCTGCTACGAGATCATCCATGACTATAAGGGAAGCTTTTCTGCCAGCTTCTGGCAGAGTGTGGCCTGGATATTCGGCAGCAGCCTGAAGCAAACCTATAATTCCCGGGCAGAGGACGCCCAGATTGAAGACATTGTAATGGAAGTAAGGCGGATGTACGGGTTATATTAGTTTGGAGTTTGGGAGTTTAGGGGTTTATCGTTGGCATCAGGATAGGAATAAAAAGCCATTCCGACAATGGCCTGACTCTCATACCCGGGTACCGGCCACTGGTCACTTTACGCATAAGAACTTGTATTGACCCTGAAAGGGTCTAAACGTTTATAAGTACACGATAAAGAGAATGACGACCCTGAAAGGGTCGAACAATAAATGCCTTGTTTTAGTTTCAAATATGGTCTTCACTGGATGGCACTATGTGAAAAAGTGAGACCCGGGCGAATCGAATGTGCGGTCTGACCCTCCTTACATCGGGTGCCGGCCGCGTCTCCGGATTTCGGATTCGCCTCTTCGGATTTAAATCTTCATACCATCATATCCACAAACTCATTCACCGGCAAAGCAGCTAAGGTTTTATAATCTAATGACGCATGTAAGATCGTTTGCTGTTGTTTCACTGAAAATTTCCGGGCCAGGTTGGTTTTGAATTTCTCTATCAGCAGCGGTATTCCTTCTTCGCGGCGGCGCTTATGTCCTATCGGGTATTCTACTATCACTTCAGGTAAGATCGTTCCGTCATTCAGCTCTAACGTTAGCGCATTGGCTATAGATCGTTTTTCCGGATCGTGATAGTCTATTGTAAACTGCGGGTCTTCCGCTGTAACCATTTTATCACGTAATATGTCAATGCGGGGGTCGGCAGCGATATGATCTTCATAGTCCCCGGCAGTTAAACGGCCAAAGATCAATGGAACGGCTATCATATACTGAATACAGTGGTCGCGGTCGGCGGGATTATGCAAGGGGCCTTTTTTATCAATAATACGGATAGCGGCTTCATGGGTGCGGATGGTTATTTTTTGGATGTCATCTGTTGTTTTGCCAAGCGATTGCAATTGCTTATGCAAAGTCATTGCCGCTTCTACTGCTGTTTGGGAATGAAATTCTGCAGGGAAGGATATTTTAAACAATACATTTTCCATTACATAAGACCCGTAACCGCGCTGGAAGGTAAATGCATTGCCTTTAAACAGTACATCATAGAATCCCCAGGTTTTGGCGGTGAGCACGGAGGGATAGCCCATTTCCCCGGTTTTAGCGATAAGTGCCAGGCGTACGGCCCGGGAAGTAGCATCACCTGCCGCCCATGATTTGCGGCTGCCCGTGTTGGGGGAATGACGATAGGTGCGCAGGGAATGACCGTCTACAAAAGCGAGGGAAATGGCATTGATCAGCTCATCGCGGGTTAAGCCGATGAGCCTTCCCACCACTGCCGTGGAAGCTAATTTTACCAGCAGCACATGATCGAGCCCTACCCTGTTGAACGAGTTCTCTAATGCTATCACGCCCTGTATTTCATGTGCACGGATCATGGCATCCAATACTGCCTTCATGGTTAATGGCGGTTTCCCGGCGGCAATGGCTGTGCGTGAAAGCCAGTCGGCCGTAGCCAGTATGCCCCCAAGGTTATCGGAAGGATGTCCCCATTCTGCCGCCAGCCAGGTATCATTAAAATCGAGCCACCTTATGATCGTGCCGATATTAAATGCGGCCTGTACAGGATCTAATTGAAAAGAGGTACCGGGCACTTTAGCGCCGTTGGGTACAATGGTTCCGGGTACGATGGGGCCTAATAATTTTGTACATGCGGGATAGGTCAATGCTTCCAGCCCGCAACCTAAAGTATCTAATAAGCAATAATGCGCGGTTTTCCACGCCAGCTCATTTTTTATTTCATAGTGCAGCACATAATCCGCAATGTCTGTAATTACTTTATCAGTTGGCGGACGTTCGTTGGAGACATAAGACATAATAAAATTTATGATTTCTGATTGGTTGATTTCTGATTTACTAAAGCCTGCTTCGATAGCAACAGTATCATATCTGAGCTCAGGAAAATCAAATGGTTATTTATTTTTGTTTTTTTTTGCTGTAATATCTGTCGCGTTAAAAATACTTACTAATTCGTTGGCTTCTTTCATTAAGATATCAATATCAGAGCCTGCCGGGACCAACATCGCTTCTTTTGCCACTTCCAGCCAATATAAAGACTCATCTGCTTCTTCAACAACAATTTCAATTTTATAAATAAAATCAGCTTTTGATTTTCCTCTGCAGGCAGCACGGTAATTAGCGCCAACCGACCCCGCTGATCTTATCAATTGTTTGGCTGTTTCAAAGCCCGCAGCATTTCTTGGAAAATCTCCGCACAATTTAATGACTGCAATATGAAAATTTTTGGTGCGCAATTGAAGGTCTTGCTTATTCATAGCTTAGTTTTAAGTTAAAAAGAAAAAGAGATAAATTAATACATCTTCAAATGTATAATACCTTCCTGACTCTAATGAACCTGAAACTTTTTGATTGCTGACTGATGTATTGTTGAAGTTTATAAATCAGACATCAACAAATCAAAAATCAGCAATCACCTATCTTTTTTCTATCGGCACAAACTTCCTGTTC
The DNA here is from genome assembly GCA_964450515.1 of uncultured Terrimonas sp. GTDB lineage: Bacteria > Bacteroidota > Bacteroidia > Chitinophagales > Chitinophagaceae > Agriterribacter. Next base: position 9,762 of record CAYVEI010000146.1, read on the forward strand.
TCCGGTCCGGTATAATTAGCACCGGGACGTATGATCTTACCATCCTGCCGTTGCTCAATAACGTGTGCGCTCCATCCTGTAACCCTTGATATAACAAACAGGGGGGTAAAAAATAAAGTGGGTACGCCCATTAAATGATAAGACACGGCTGAAAACCAATCTAAGTTGGGAAACATTTTCTTTTCATTCCACATGAGGGTTTCCAGTCTTTCCGCAATGTTAAACAACTGCATATCTCCTGCTTCTTCCGACAAATGCCGGGCAACTTTCTTGATTACCTGGTTCCTTGGGTCAGACACGGTATATACCGGGTGACCGAATCCAATGATCACTTCTTTTTTTTCCAGTCTTGATTTAATATCCGCTTCCGCTTCTTCCGGCGAAGCGTACCTGCTCTGGATGTCGAAGGCCACCTCATTGGCCCCTCCGTGTTTTGGACCGCGTAAAGCACCAATGGCACCGGTAATGGCCGAATACATATCAGAACCGGTTCCTGCAATTACCCTTCCTGCAAAAGTGGAGGCGTTAAACTCGTGCTCTGCATACAAATTCAGCGATACCTGCATCGCCTGCTGCCAGGAATCACTTGTTTTTTTGCCATGCAGCAGGTGGAGGAAATGAGCGCCAATTGTTTCATCATCGGTTTCTACCTCAATATGCCGGCCATTGTGCGAAAAATGATACCAGTATAATAACGCTGAGCTGAAGGAAGCCAGCAGCTTGTCGGCAATAGCTCTTGCGCCTGCAATATGATGATCATCCTTTTCAGGGCTCACTGTGCCTAACGCCGAAGTATAGGTGCGCAACACATCCATAGGATGCGCCGCGGCAGGAATTTGTTCTAATATTTGCTTTACCACAGCAGGAAGCCCCCGCAGTCCGGCGAGCTTTGTTTTATAAGCAGCCAGTTGAACAGCCGATGGCAATTGCTCATGGATCAGTAAATGAGCCACTTCCTCAAATTCGGCACCTTCGGCCAGATCAAGAATATCATAACCCCGGTAATGCAGGTCGTTTCCGCTTTTTCCAACAGTGCACAGGGCTGTATTACCGGCTGCTACGCCCGAAAGCGCCACACTTTTCTTTGGTTTAAAACCAGGTATTGTACTATCTGCCATAGTTTCTATTTATTTTTAGAAAAAAGCGCGTCTAACTTTTGTTCATAGCCGAAATAGCCAATGCTTTCATATAGTTCGGTGCGGGTTTGCATCCTGCTTATCATATTTTTTTGGGTGCCTTCGGTGCGGATGCTGTGAAACACCTGTTGTGCCGCTTTATTAGCCGCACGAAATGCGCTAAGCGGATACAGGATCATACGCACACCCGCGTTTTTCAATTCTTCAACCGTCCACAAAGGTGTCATTCCAAATTCGGTTATATTGGCCAACACGGGTATACCTGTGGCATCAGCAAATTGCTTATACTGCGCCAGTTCATTCACCGCTTCCGCAAAAATAAAATCGGCTCCGGCCGCTTTATAAGCCACAGCCCTTTCTAAGGCTTTATCCAATCCTTCACTGGCCAATGCATCTGTTCGGGCGCCTATAACAAACTGCTCATCAGTACGGGCATCGGCTGCCGCTTTAATCCTGTCTGCCATTTCCTCCCGGCTTACAATTTCCTTACCCGGCCGGTGACCGCAGCGTTTGGCGCCTACCTGGTCTTCTATATGCAATGCCCCGGCGCCTGCTTTGATCAGCGATCTAACAGTACGTGCTATATTAAAAGCCGATGGCCCAAAGCCTGTATCCACGTCTACCAGTAAGGGCGTGGCGGTAACATTGGTAATACGGTAAATATCGGTAAGCACATCATCGAGGGTGGTAATACCCAGGTCGGGTATGCCTAAGGAACCCGCGGCTACTCCCCCACCCGATAAATAGATGGCTTTAAATCCTTCCTGCACTGCCAGTAAAGCATGATTGGCATTTATAGCGCCTACGATCTGTAAAGGATTTTCTTCGGCCATGGCCTGCCGGAAAAGCGTTCCTGCTGATACTGTATTGGATGTTATCATCATTTGATCTTTAAAAATCAATGCAAAGTGCCGATCCTGCCCGGCTCCGGTACTGTTTTTTGCCTGTGGAAAAGGAAATTGATCACTTAAAACAGGTAGCAATAACAATGTGCAAACCTACGTGAAAATTTGCACTTTATTTCTCCGGGGTTGTTCCAAGCGGAGCATTCCGGTTGTGTGCTTTCTCAAACACA
>CAYVEI010000147.1:0-11897 GCA_964450515.1 uncultured Terrimonas sp.
AAGATATTTAGCATAGATATTTTAATATACTGAACATTTTATCCGTAAAAAAAATTGCGAAACAGAGCAGTACAGGCAATAATTTCCTTTCCTCTTTTCATCAATAGCAGAAAAATGATATATTTATTGTATGGTTACCATTGCACTCTACAATTTAAAAGGAGGCGTAGGCAAAACAGCTTCCTGTGTAAACTTTGCTTATTTGGCCGCGCAGGACGGTTATAAAACCCTGCTTTGGGATATTGATCCGCAGGGTTCCGCCAGCTTTTACTACCAGTCTAAACCCAAACACAAGGGCGGCATCAAAAAGCTGATTGAAAAAGATGCAGATCTCGAAGAAGCGATCATGGCTACGGATTATGAAAGCTTGGATATTATCCCGGCTGATCTTTCCGCTAAAAGCTTTGATGTGATCCTGGAAGAAATGAAGTCTTCTAAAAAGAGACTGAAAAGCATTCTCCAGCCATTGAATAAAACCTATGATTTTGTTTTTATAGACTGTCCGCCCGGCTTTTCCGTGTTATCGGAAAATATTTTTAATGCGGCGGATATTGTACTGATGCCGGTGATACCCACTACGCTTTCTATCCGTACCTACAATATGGTAAAGGATTATTTTAAAGAAAAGAATATTGAGCTGTCGAAGATGATGTGCTTTTTTACGATGGCCGACCTGAGAAAGAATATGCATAATGAGATCATGGAGACCTTGTATAAGGACAAAAAGTTTTTTGAGAACTATATCCCTTACCTTTCCGACGTAGAAAAAATGGGCATACACAAAGCGCCTATTGAAACATACGCCCGGTCGGGTTATGCGGCGCAATGTTACAGGGATCTATGGACGGAGATCAAAGAAGGCGTGCTGGAATGAGTGCAGGAGCGGGGTGTATAATATTTAAAGGGTCAGGTTGCTTTCTAACACAATAATAATCGTATGAAGAGAGAACTCACTTCATGGTACAGCCATGCGCTTGGAAAAGAAATGCCTGTTGTTACATACGGTCATTACGGATTTGCCTTATTGCTGGTGCCCACTGCGGCGGCCGATTACTTAGAGTATGAGCGTTTTCAGTTAATTGATGCTATCGCCCCTTTTATTAATGAAGGAAAAATAAAAGTATTTTCCATTAACAGCATTAATAATGAAAGCTGGCTGAACAGGGATATGGAAGGAGCCCATAAAGGCATACGCCACAACCAGTTCAACGAGTATGTTTTTAATGAAGTGATCCCATTTATTAAAAATCACACTTCATGGGAAACGCAGGTGATCATAAGCGGCGCGTCTTTCGGCGCCCTGCATTCCATGAACCTGTTCCTGAAACGTCCTGATCTTTTTAACGGAACCATTGCCATGAGCGGTGTATATGATCTTACGGAATACAGCAACGGGTATTATGATGAACAGGTATACTACAACTCCCCCATACATTATATACCCAATCTTACAGACGACTGGTATCTCAGCCGCATAAGGGAAGGGAAAATTATTATCGCTACGGGCAGCGGCGCCTATGAAGACCCGCAGGCCAACCGGCGGTTTTCGGGTGTGCTGCACGATAAGGGAATACCGCATGAGCTGGATATATGGGGTGAGGATATTTCACACGATTGGCCCACCTGGCGTAAGATGCTGCCACATTTTTTGGGAACAAGGTTTTAGAAGGAAGGTGAATGGTGAAAAGGGAATGGGGAATGAGTCCCAAAAGCAAAACGTTTTCTTTGCGTCCGTGGCTCCTTAGTGCACACTGCATGAAACAAACCCGAAGCCACAAATCCAAAACTCGGATCGAAAAGCAATCTCGGTTCTCAATGTAAAATAGCTATTGTGCGGGCTACTCAAAAATGAGAAAGCAGCAGCGAAATGATGCCGAAGTCACAGTAGCACTATCGTTTCATCAGGGCTCCTCCCCGAAAACGGGCAGTAATCCCTGCCAGCCGGCAGGCTGGGTTTTCGGGTGGCTTTTGGTTACTTTTTCCACAAAAAGTAACAGAAAAAACTAAGATCATAAAAGCGCCAAATAAAGTACAGGGGGTTCGCTCCTTAACAAAACAGGCAAATCTCAAATCCAAAACAATTACCTTAGCGGCATGAGCAAAAGGTTATTTCTTTTAGATGCCATGGCGCTGGTTTTCCGCGCTTATTATGCATTGATCCGCAATCCGCGCATTACATCGAAGGGGCGTAATACCAATGCCCAGTTTGGGTTTACCAATACGCTGGTAGAGCTGATCAACAATCAAAAACCATCTCACATGGCCGTGTGTTTTGATACGCACGCGCCTACGGAACGGCATATTGATTTTGCGGATTATAAAGCCAACCGCCAGGAAGCGCCGGAAGATCTGCTAAGCGCTTTACCCGACATTAAACGCATTATACAGGGATTCAATATTCCTGTAATTGAGCTCGACGGGTATGAAGCGGATGATATTATCGGCACATTAAGCATACAGGCGGCCAATGCGGGGTACGAAGTATTTATGGTAACGCCGGATAAAGATTACGGGCAGTTGGTTAGCGATAAAATAAAAATTTATAAGCCCGGTTACCAGGGCGGTGATGTGGAAATAATGGGGCCGGAGGAAATATGTACCAAATGGAATATCAAAACGGTGGATCAGGTAATAGATGTTTTGGGATTGATGGGCGATGCGGTAGACAATATTCCGGGTATTGCAGGCGTGGGTGAAAAAACAGCGGCTAAATTACTGGCTGAATACGGAACCTTAGAAAATATTCTTGAAAATGCCGGTAGCATAAAAGGCGCACTGGGTGAAAAGGTACGGAACGGAAAAGATGCGGCCATACTGAGTAAAAAGCTGGCTACTATTATAACGAATGTGCCGGTCACTTTTCACGAAGCCGATTTTAAATTAAAAGACTGGAACCGGGAACTGCTAATGGACGTATTTACGAGCCTGGAGTTCCGCAGCATAGCGCAAAGGATTTTGGGAGAAACATTGCCTGTTGCCGCCAGGAACGGGCGTGAGAAAATTACAACAGGGGTGGTACAAACCGACCTGTTCCGGAATACAGAGGTACAGGCAGTTGCGGTAAGTACGCCTCCTGAAAAAAAATCAACGGGTGACGAAGCGGTTTCTACGGACGCTTTGCCCGAAGGAAAGAATATTCATAACACGCTGCATTCCTATACTGCCATAACACAGGAGCCGGAACTGGAAGCCTTTGTACAAAAATTATTAGCGCAGCGGGAAATATGTTTCGATACGGAAACAACAGGACTGGATGCAAATGATACGGAACTTGTTGGATTGAGCTTTTCGTGGATACCCGGCGAGGCCTGGTATATTCCCTGCCCGCCCGAAAGGGAAAAAACACTGGCGGTACTTAATCATTTTCAGCCTTTGTTTTCCAAAAAAGATATCACCTGGATAGGGCAGAACATTAAGTTCGATATGCTGGTCTTAAAATGGTATGGGATAGAAATAGAGGGCGGGCTGTTTGATACCATGCTGGCGCATTATGTAATTGAGCCCGATGGAAAGCGGGGCATGGATTTACTGAGCGCGCAGTACCTGGGTTATGAACCGGTGCACATTGAAGAGCTGATCGGGAAAAAAGGTAAGCAGCAGGGCAATATGCGGGATGTTGAGCTGGAAAAGATAACGCAATATGCCGCCGAAGACGCAGACATCACCCTGCAATTGAAACTGGCGCTGGAGCCCGAACTGAAAGCGAAAGAAGTAGAGAAGGTTTTTTATGAAGTAGAAAATCCATTGGTAAAAGTGCTTGCCGCTATGGAGTTTGAAGGCGTAAGAATTGATGCGGATTTTTTAAACCAATATGCTGCCCAACTGGAGAAAGAAGCGAAGCAGGCGGAAGAAAATGTATACCAGCAGTCCGGCGTTCGGTTTAACCTGGCTTCCCCCAAACAATTGGGGGAAGTGCTTTTTGAAAAGCTGCGGTTAGATCCCAAAGCCAAAAAAACAAAAACAGGACAATATGCCACTGGTGAAGATGTGTTGCTGAAGCTGGCGCAAAGCAATAAAATTGTAGAAGACATTTTAGCTTACCGCGAGCTGACCAAGCTGAAATCTACTTACGTAGACGCTTTACCGCAATTAGTAAACCGCAAAACGGGCAGGGTGCATACTACCTACGCCCAGGCAGTAGCCGTTACCGGCAGGCTGGCGAGCAATAATCCCAATTTGCAGAATATACCCGTAAGAACAGCCAGGGGCAGGGAGATCCGCAAGGCCTTTATCCCGAGGGATGAACAGCATATATTACTTTCCGCCGATTACTCCCAGATTGAGCTGCGTATTGTGGCGGCCATTAGCGGCGATCCCGCCATGTGCGAGGCCTTCCGGCATGGTAAGGATATTCATGCGGCTACGGCGGCAAAAGTATATAGCGTTGAAGAATCTGCGGTAACCAAAGAGCAGCGGTATAAAGCCAAAAGTGTAAACTTCGGGATCATTTACGGTCAGGGTGCATTTGGCCTGGCCGATAACCTGGGCATCAGCCGTACGGAAGCAAAGGAGATCATAGACAATTATAAAAAGCAATTTGCAGGCATCACCAGATATATGGACGATACCATCAATTTTGCCCGAGAGTACGGTTACGTACAAACGCTGATGGGACGTAAGCGCTGGCTGCGGGATATCAATTCGGCTAATTTTACCGTGCGCAGCTTTGCCGAGCGAAACGCTATTAATTCGCCTATACAGGGCAGTGCAGCGGATATGATTAAGCTCGCCATGCAAAAAGTGTATGCCGCAATCAAAAAAGAAAAGATGCAGAGCAGGATGATCCTGCAGGTACATGATGAACTGATCTTTGACGCGCTGAAGGAAGAAGCCGGTGAATTAAAGGCCATGATCATTGACTGTATGCAAACGGCTATGATATTACCCAACGATGTGCCTGTTGTGGCGGAAATAGGAGAAGGAGAGAACTGGCTGGAAGCGCATTAACGTTTAATAATGCATCAACTGCTGAACATACTGGTGCAGACGGGATTTGGCAAGAAAGTTCTTTTCAAGCTCAGCATTAAAAGGTACGGGTGTATCCAAAGAAGCGCAGCGCATAACGGGGGCATCCAGCAGGGAAAAGCAATTTTCCTGTATCCAGGCGCTGATCTCCGCCCCTATGCCACCCATTAAAGTATCTTCATGTAAGACGAGTATCCTGCCGGTGCGTGAAACGGAATCGCGGATGGCATCGTAATCCAAAGGCAGAAGGGTGCGCAGATCAAGAATGTCGAATGAAGTGTCCATATGTTGGGCGGCATATTCCAGCGCCCAGTGTACACCTGCCCCGTAGGTTATGATGGAAATGTCTTCACCTTCTTCAACCCACCGCGCTTTACCGATCGGTATTTCATAATTTTCTTCCGGCACCGGTCCGCTGATGCTGCGGTATAGTGCTTTGTGCTCAAAGAACATCACGGGGTTAAGATCATTCACCGCGGCTATCAACAGTCCTTTCGCATCCATGGCATTGGAAGGATATACTACTTTTAAACCCGGTGTATGCGCAAACCAGGCTTCATTGCTTTGCGAATGAAAGGGACCTGCGCCCACACCCGCACCCGTAGGCATCCGGATCACCACGTCGGCATGCTGCCCCCAGCGGTAATGTATTTTAGCCAGGTTATTTACGATCTGGTTAAACCCTGCCGTTACAAAATCGGCGAACTGCATTTCCACAATGCTTTTGAATCCTTCAATGCTCAATCCTAATGCGGCTCCTATAACCCCGCTTTCACATAACGGCGTGTTGCGTACCCTGTGTTTACCAAATTTATTCAGTAAGCCTTCTGTTACTTTAAAGGCGCCCCCGTATGCTGCAATGTCCTGCCCCATCAGGATCAGGTTATCATGGGTGAGCATGCTCTGGTATATGCCCTCGGAAATGGCATCTACGAACCGCTTTTCCCTTACGTTAAAGCGGGCATTTTCAAGCGCTGCATCGTTGTCTATAATGGCTGTAGTAAAACCTCCGAATGTTATCCGTTCTGCATACACATCATCCACCTCTTCCTGTGTGGATGGAACGATAGCGGTATGGGCAAATCCTTTTTCAGTTTCAGCATCAATGTAGGTTTTGAATTCCGTTTTGATGCTTTCAATATCGGTGGTGGTTAATATATTTTCCTGCAGCAGCCATTGTTCAAAATTATGCACGGGGTCTTTAGGTTCCCACGCTGTAAATAATGCTTCCGGTATATATTTTGTACCGCTTGCTTCTTCATGGCCACGCATACGGAAGGTCATGCATTCTACTAAATAGGGTTTCTGACGCTCAATGCAGTATTCCCTTACTCCTTTTATCGTATCGTACACGGTAAGAATATTGTTACCGTCAATCTGGATCCCTTCCATGCCATAGCCTTTCGCTTTCCCGGCAATGCTTTCGCACCTGAATTGTTCCTGCACCGGTGTGCTTAGTGCGTACCCATTGTTTTCCACTAAAAAAATAACAGGGAGGTCCCATACGGCTGCAATATTCAATGCTTCATGAAAATCGCCTTCGCTGGTAGCCCCTTCACCACAAAAAGCAAGCACTGCTTTATTTTCTTTTCTTAATTGATATGCCAGCGCTACTCCATCTGCTACAGCCATCTGCGGTCCAAGGTGGGAGATCATTCCGCAAATGTGGTGTTCCCTGCTGCCAAAATGAAAACTTCTTTCCCTGCCTTTGCTATAGCCGTTTTTTGCACCCTGCCATTGCATCAAAAGTTTGTTCAGTGGCATATTACGCGTAGTAAACACACCCAGGTTACGGTGCAAAGGCATTACCCATTCATCCTTTTCCATGGCCAGGGTAGCGCCCACGGCAATGGCTTCCTGCCCTATACCGCTGAACCATTTGCTGATTTTGCCCCGGCGCAATAACAACAGCATTTTTTCCTCTATCATGCGGGGAAGCAATAAAGACCTGTAGAACTGTTCTAACTGAGTTGCCGTAAAGTTCTTTTGAGCAAAACGCATATACAAACCTATTGGTTTTTTGAAATATGCCGGTTTATCAAAATGTTGTTTCTGCTTTTTAATGGCTTTACGTTTAGTGGTAAACGTAATTTGCATGGGCATTATGATATTACCTGCATATGTATTTTATTGCTTTACTCGCTTTTGCTGCTGAGCAGCAATGAAGAAACAACAGAAAGCAGCAAGCCAAACAATAATGCCCACCAGAACCCGTCAATCGCAATGCCGTCCACCACTTTGGCTGCAAGCAGCACCATAAGCGCATTGATAACGAATAAAAAAAGTCCGAGCGTTATAATAGTTAGGGGAATGGTAAGGATAACCAGCAGCGGCCGGATAATGAGATTAACAATGGCCAGCACCAGTGCAAAAACCAATGCCGTCCAGTACGAATCAATGTGAATGCCTTTCAGCAGGTAGGCCAGCCCATAGGCTACTGCCGCGGTTACTAATAGCCGGATAATAAAATTCATAATGATAATTTTAGCAAAATGTACGAAAAATATAGCATCATTGATGCTGCTGCACTGCTATTTTCTTTTGGATTGCTCATTTACTATATAGTGCATGTAGTTAACAATAAAACAATAAATAGTAATGAAAGGCTGATCTGGATTCTTGTTTTCATATTCGCAAATATGATGGGATTTCCCATTTACTGGTATATGCGTATCTGGCGTAAGGTGTGAGGTGTGAGGTATAAGGTATAAGGCATGAGGTGTGGGGCATGAGGACTTCTTTCAGGGTGTTCACAACTTACCACTTACCACTTTTACCACTCACCACAAACAACTGCCCCGCAGTATTACCTTGCAGGGCAGGTTTGTTTCAACTTCAACCTTTCCTATTGAAACGATCTTTCGGGTATGTGATTTATTAACGGCCGGAAAGGAAATGAAAAGGGCTGTGCAGATCTTCCCGGGCCCCGGCTTTTACTACTTTTTCTGTTTTACCGTTATCTATGGAAACCGAAGTTTTTCTTTCCGGAACCGCTGCAGGAGGTGGTGCAGGCGACCTGGGGGGAGCGGGCTTTTTCCCTTTTTCAATGAGGATGGAATCGCCTTGCTGTTTGTAGCGGTAAGTGCCCTTGCCATTATCCATTTCGCCTTCTGCCTCTATTTCTACACTATTGTCATCTGCTTTGAACCTGAATTTTCCGCTTTTCAGCTTCCCTTTATCTTCTTCATTCCTATCCATTCTTTCCAGTCCCTCCGCCGTCATAATATACTGCACATTATTTCTCCATGAATAAGCGTTGTCCCATCTTTCATCCCAGTCAATGTTCCATCTTCTCCTGCGGTCAATATTAATATCAAACCAGTCGAACCAGTCTACACTCCTGTCTATCATTATTTTTTTACCAACCGGTACTTCAACTACCAGCATCACCTGCTGATTGCGGAATTTATCTTCCTTAGATATGGGAAATCCTTTTGGTAAAATGATCGTGCTGTCATTTTGTGTTACGGGGAAATGTACGTTGCCTGCATTTTTTTCGGCTATTGCCGGGGTGTTGCCTCTTGCAAGTTTTACCAGTTGAATATGATAGGAAGAGTCGCCGCTTTTTACCACTTTTACCCTAACGGTATTCAGCAGCATGCTGTCTTCATTCATAGATAGAAAAGGAAGCTCTCCGTCAAACCATTCGCTGCTATAGTATCTTATCTTTCCGTCAGATACTTTTACGATCATATTTCCGGTTGATGGCTGCGTAATGCTAACCTGCTCTGTAGCGCTCGTTTTTGTTCTGAAGTTCCGGCTGATCATTCCTATAAGCACAAACACACTTACCAGGCCAATTATCCAAAGGCTTCCAAAAGCATAGCCTAAGTAAGGATTCCCTGATTTTACCCGCATCATGCGCCTGGCGATCCATACTATAAAAGCAATGATAGGAACCCCGATGAACATCGTTAACACACTCCATACCAAAAAGTTTTCCCAAAAGCCTTCTAATAAAAAATTCTTCAGGGGAAATATGCCGATGCCGCTGTACAGCAGGGCAATTAAAGCAATGAGCAACGCAAAGGCTACGATGCCGGCAATGAACAGAAAGAAGGCTTTAAACAGCACGCCTATCGCGTTCCCGATTCCCGTTCCCGCTTTTTGGGCAAAGGGTCCTACTTCCGATGCAAAGGCCTGTGTTTTCTGGTGAATGGTTTGACCGATCTCCTGTCCAACAACTTTCGATCTCTCCTTTATTTCAGCGCCCATTTTTTCACCACGGCTTTTTACATTCTGCAGTTCTTCCTGTACCGTATTCTTAATACTTTCCAGGTCAATCTTTTCACCACGCATTTCTAATTTCTCACTGGCGGTAACCGCACGGGGCAAAACGATCCACAGAATAATATACGTAATGAAGAAGGTGCCGCCTAACCCGCTGAATGCCACCCAGGGGCCTTTCCAGTGCCACCAGAAACCGCTGAAGAGGTTAGGCAGTAAGCTCAGCATAAAAGGTAACAAAAATATCAGCCGGGGGATCCAGGTATCTATATTAAAATAAGCAGCCAGCCCTCCTGCCACACCACCTGCCATTTTGTTATCCGGGTCGCGGTAAAGCCGTTTGCGCACATTGGTTTGCAAAGGCTTTGAAGGCAATATGATCCATAAAATGATATACAATAAAAACCCGAAGCCAAACCCGCCAAAAGCAATGAGCGCAAAAATAATACGCACTACCGCCGGGTCAATTCTCAGGTAATTGGCTACGCCGGCACACACACCGCCCAGCACCTTGTCGTTTTCTGCCCGGTAAAGCCGGTTCGGAGCGGGCTCTGGCTCTGGTATGAAGGATGATTGGGTAGTATTACCTGTACCTGCATTTGCTGTTGTGCCTGAAGCATAAGCGGCTTCCTCCTGCTCAAAATCTTCGGGTCTGCCCATGCTTGCCATTACCACGCTCACATCTTCATCGGTAATACAAACCGAACCCTTCTTTAATTTTTCATCAAACAGCTCCGCAATACGGTTCTCAATATCATTGATGATCTCATCCCTGCCTTCTTCGTTGGCAAAATAGCGGCGCAGGCTTTCTACATACTGCTTCAACGTTTCATAAGCCGTTTCTTCAATGGGTATCACTCTTCCCTGGAAATTTATATTTATTACCTTTTTCATGATCAGTTCAATTTTTATTGGTTGAAGTTGTTGGGGTTTACCGCAATAGCCTGTTCATTTTGTGTTAACGCGTGTACCGCATTTGCCAGTTCATTCCATGTTGCCTGTAGTTCAGCGTAAAACCCCGCCCCTTTATCCGTTAATGAAAAGTACTTCCTGGGTGGCCCTCCCGTGCTTTCTACCCAGCGGTAGGTAAGCAGGTCTGCATTTTTCAATCGCGTTAATAAGGGGTAAAGTGTTCCTTCCAGTATATTAAGGTTGGCCCTTTTCATTTCCTCTATAATATCACTCGGATATACTTCTCCACGCTTAATTATAGACAGGATACAAAATTCCAGTACCCCTTTCCTCATCTGGCTCTGCGTGTTCTCGATATTCATAATCTCAGGGATTTTTCCTGCTTTTCCGGCCGGGCAAAGCAGAACGTTAACAAATTTGTTGTACCAATCTTTACCGCCACATGCTTTTATTCATCTATAAGTACTTCTATCCTTTTATGCCTGATCAGCTATTTATGGCGATTTTGCTATCTTCCGGAACAAAGATAATTACTTATTTAATACTATGCAATACATAGTACCATTTTATTTTCAGTAGTTGGCAGTGGATAGACTGCGTGAATCTATTCAAACCCAACACAGGAAAGGGTTTGATGGTATTTTAGAGGGTTTGGTTTTTTTTTGCTTAAAACATAAATGGTTTTTTTTAGTGATGACCGGCAGGCAGGCCCGGTCAATTCACAAGACTTTTGTCCGGGAATTTCATACATTTACTGTATCTGCTACCGATACCTATCTTATTCTTCACTTCAAAAAAGATCTTTTATGAAAAGTTTTCATTTTAGTTTTCGCAAAGCTGCCGTGTTAGCAACGATAAGCTTTTGTTTCTTCGCTTTTGAAGCCAATGCACAGGATGAAACCAAAACAGTTTCAGGCGAGGTGCTTGACATGGCCTGCTATATGGCTAAGGGCGCACACGGCGAAAAGCACAAGGGATGCGCTGCGGCCTGCATAAAGGATGGCGCGCCGATGGGCCTGCTCACCAGCGATGGCAAAATATATTTACTGGTAGAAAATCATAACAAAAAAGAAGTGTACGCCAAAATAAAAGAGCATGCAGGCGAAAAAGTTACGGTTACGGGTACTGCTTCAGTAAAAGGCGGACTGCAGGGTTTGGTAGTGGACGAGTTAAAGGAAAAGAGCTAACATATTGCGCATCTTTATAAGAATGTACGGTGTTGCTGGTGTGGCGATTGGCTGTATCAGCAACATTTTCTTTTACTTTGACAGATGAATCGAAAACATTTTCTTTCTTCCCTGCTTACCACCGGTGTTTCCATTAAAGCCTTTGCCGGCTCCTTCCCTAATCCGGATCCGCCTGTACGTGTTCCTCCGCACCTTAAGCCCGGGGATGTGATAGGCATTACTGCTCCTGCAGGACATATAACCGTTGAAGAATTGCAACCCGCTATAAAGCAGATTGAAAGCTGGGCACTGAAAGTAAGGCTGGGTGATACGATTGGTAAAAGAGATTTCAGTTTTGGCGGAACAGACACGGAACGGGCGGCAGATTTTCAGCGAATGCTGGATGACCCTGCGGTTAAGGCCATTATGTGCGCCAGGGGCGGTTATGGCTCAATCCGGATCATAGACCAGCTTAACTTTTCAAAATTTCTTGTCAAACCCAAATGGATCATCGGCTTCAGCGATATTACCGTAATGCATTGCCACATCGGCAGCAATTATAAAGTGGCTACCATTCATTCAAAGATGTGCAACAGTTTCCCTGAAGACTGGAGTAAAGCCGAACCT
>CAYVEI010000148.1:0-11729 GCA_964450515.1 uncultured Terrimonas sp.
ATGGTGAAGGAAAACGGCCGCAGGAAATTATCATGAACCCGGGCGAACAGGTGAGCTATAGCACGCGGCAGAAAAAAATAGAAAAGTCGCAAGGACAGACCATGATAACAGCGGCGGCATGGAAGGTGAATGTGCTCAACTTCAAAAACATGCAATTCGGAGAAGTACTGGATTTGCTCCGCGATATATACGGACAGTCCTTTGAGTGTACCGACAGGAAATTGCTGGGTACCCCTATGTACCTCGGTGTGCCCTACTCCAACTGGGAGGCGGTACGGCAGGCGCTGGAACTGTCGCTGAATATCCAGTTCGAAGAAACCGCGCCACAGCATTATGTGGTGAACAGCGGGAAAAACTGATCATACGATCCATAAAAATAAAAAACTACATGCTATGGGAATAAAATATATCCTGTGCGGCCTGTTATCCCTTTTCCTTTGGTACGGAGGATTATATCCTTCAACAATCCAGGCAAATCCATCCGGTAAAGAAAAAATTACGCTCCTCGAAGCCATTGAAAAGATCAGCCAGGAGTACGATGTGTATTTCACTTTCGACATGACGCTGGTATCCAAAGTAGAAGTACAATATGAGCAGGCATTGTACAATTCCGCCGAGGATGCCATTTCCCGTATTCTCAGGGGCACCGGCCTGAAATACCAGTTTTATGACCGGCGGTTCGTGATCCTGTACAAAGACGATGCGAAAGGACTGGAATCGTTAAAGCAAATGTCAAAGCATTTGAACGGTTTGATCAGTGAAGGGGAGAAGAAGATGGACTCTACTGCAAAGAATGATATGCTGACCGTTACCCGGCTTCCTACCCAATCCATACTAAAAACCATTCCCCGTGTTGCTTTTTCGGTAGAAGGCACAGTAGCCAACCAGGAAGGAGAACCCTTGATTGGTGTTACGGTGCAGGTAAAAGGCGCCGGCAAGGCAACCACAACCGATGCCAGGGGGCATTTTACATTGAACGATATTGAAGCCAATGCCGTGTTGATACTTTCATATGTAGGGTTTGAAATGCAGGAGGTGAAAGTGGCGGGGAAAACCAATTTAAAGATTGTAATGCTATCATCTACCCAGGCTTTGGGTGAAGTAGTGGTAGTGGCATACGGCACGCAGAAAAGGGTTTCTGTAACCGGGGCGGTAGACGGCATCTCTAAAAAAGCTATTGAAGGCAGGCCGGTTACTAATCTTTCTGCAGCTTTGCAGGGCGCTTCTCCCAACCTGATCATCCAGCAAAGCAATTTTGAGCCTGGTCAGGGCGTAAACATTAACATCCGTGGGCTGGGCACATTGGGCAACAATACTCCGCTGGTAGTAATTGACGGTATTATAGGCGGCGATATAAACCTCATCAACCCTAATGATATTGAAAGCATATCTGTGTTAAAGGATGCAGGTAGCGCGGCCATCTATGGTTCAAGAAGCGCAAACGGCGTGTTGCTGATCACTACAAAAAAAGGAAGAAAGAACAGTACGCCGAAAGTTACTTATAGCGGCATTTACGGCTCTCAATTGCCAAGAGTTACTTATAAACCGGTGCATGCATGGGAGAATGCATACTACAAAAATGTTTCACTGGCAAACTCAGGTTTGGCGCCTTCTTTTTCTCCTGAACAAATGCAGCAGTTTGCTGCACAGGGAGATGGCGACTGGAGGGTAGATAACATACTGAGGAATGCAGCCCAGCAATCGCATACTGCCTCGGTAGCCGGTGGCGGAGCAAATAATACCTACATGGTATCACTCGGCTATCTTAACCAGGATAATAACCTGGTTGGCCCGGATTATGGGTATAAACGCTACAACATTCGTCTGAACCAAACCACAGATATCGGACGCCTGAAAATAAACACTATTTTAAGCTATGTAAAAGTGCAGGGTAAAGACCATTCTTATAATACAGGAACCCTTGTTGTGGATGCGGGCCGTGTTCCCCTGTATTATTCTTTCCGGGATTCATTGGGCAATTATCTTACCAATCCGGTTTCTGCGCAGTTCAATCCAAAAGCAATACTGGAAGAAGGAGGTTACCGGAAAAGTAACGACGATGAAATTTTTGGTAACCTGAATGCAGAATTTGCCCTTACAAAAGACCTTAAAATAAGGGGCGTATTTGGTGGAACAGTAAGAAGCAATGCCACATTTGGAAGAAGATACAACCTGAAGTTTATACCTGCCGGTTCTTATGGTGATGATCTGGAAGTATACAACTCAAACTTCAAATCATTATTCACTAACCTGCAGGTAATGGCTGAGTATAATAGGCAATTCGGTGATCATGATCTGAGAATGCTTGCAGGCGCTTCCAATGAGTCTTCAGACGAACAATCCAGCCAGGTTAGCAAAACATTGGTTGATCCGATATTAGGCGTGCCAACCACAGGAACAATAGTAAGCCCTACGGGGTCTTATACTTCCAACCAGGCAACAACAGAAAAAAGTTTAAACTCTTTGTTCGGACGGGCAGGTTATGCTTTCAAAGAGAAATATTTTGCAGAATTCAATTTCAGATATGATGGCTCTTCCATCTTTCCAAAAAATATCCGCTGGGGCTTCTTCCCTTCAGGCTCTGTTGCATGGAGGTTAACAGAAGAAGATTTTATGAGTAACATTAAAAGCTCTGTTGGCGATATTAAGATCAGGGGTTCTTACGGAATACTTGGTAACCAGAACGTAAATGCATATCAATATCAAACCACTTTCTTTAATTATGCCAATGCCTATGCATTTAACAATGAGGTAGTAGGCGGCGCAGGCTTCTCATTGGGAAATCCTGAGTTAACTTGGGAAAGGGCTGCAACTACCAATATAGGCGCCGATGTTACTCTATTAAAACACCGGCTGGAATTATCATTTGATTATTTTGATAAAACCACCAGTAACATCCTCTATCCGCGTGGTGATGTGCCACAGCTTTTTGGTGCAGGATTTCCTTCTTATAATGTGGCAAAGGTTAAGAACCGCGGCTGGGAATTTAAAGCCACTTATAATGCCAGCGGGCGGTTGTTCAAACAAAGTATCAGCGTAAACCTTGCCGACAACCTGAACGAGCTGATGGAACTGACCTCCGGTGCGCAGGAACAACTGACACAAAAAGAGGAGTTCCAGTTGTTGCGTCGTGTTGGCCAGCCCATTACCCTCTATTATGGATATAAAACAAATGGTTTCTTTCAAACACTGGATGACCTCAACAAGTACCCGAAATTTGCTAACAGTACCGTTACTCCCGGTGATCTGAAATTCGTTGATAAAAACAGCGATGGTGTGATAGACGATAAGGATAAATTTATTCTTGGTAATCCATTCCCCCGTTACACATTTGGATTTATGTACAATGCAGGCTACAAAGGCTTTGACCTGAGCTTATTTATACAAGGCGTTGGAAAAAGAGATGCGATGATCAGGGGAGAACAGGTAGAGCCATTTCATGTAGGATATGCCGGTACAATGTACACGCATCAAACTGATTTCTGGACGCCTACCCATCCAAATGCAAAATATCCCAAACTGGCTGAACCGGGTTCAGCATCCAATGCCAACAATTACCGTATAGGATCAGACATTTTTTTATTTAACGCCGCATACGTTCGGCTTAAAAATATACAGTTCGGCTACTCATTACCAACGGCAGCCGTAAGCAAGGCAGGCATTCAGAATGTACGCATTTATTTCACCGCACAAAATATTGTTACGCTTTCCAAACTCAATTTCCTTGATCCGGAGATTACAGAGTTTAACAATAATGTTGACCTTGGCGCAGGCGCCAACAGTGCCAGGGCCTATTTTTTGCCGGTATTTTATGGCGGGGGTATTGACATTACTTTTTAAAAAAGAAAAACAATCAACGATGCTTAAACAAAAAATATATGTAACCCTATTTACCGCTTTGCTGCTGGCCATTGGCATCAGTTGCAAAAAGCTTGATTTAGCTCCTACAGACAGGTTTTCGGAGTTGAATTTCTGGCTGTACAGTAATAATGTGAACAATGCACTGAATAATATTTATGGAGGAATGTACAACAGCGGTTATGTGTTTTTTAATGAAGGATTGAGCGATAATGCGGCTGCTAAAGCAGGAGATATAGATGCCATTGCCAGTGGAAACTATACTATAGATATTTCGAGGTTCCGGGAAGAATGGGCTTATTATTATGGCGGCATAAAATCCTGTAATATCTTTTTGCAAAATGTTGATCAGAACCAGACATTGGCCGATGACGTAAAATCCAGGATGAAAGGTGAAGTACAATTCATAAGAGCGTGGTTGCATTTTCGCCTGATGAACTGGTGGGGAGATGTTCCTTTATTAACTAAAGATATTACGCCGGATGAAGCAAAATCAATAGCACGTGCGCCTAAAGCAGAGGTGCTTACATTTATATTGCAGGAACTGGATGAAGCCGCAGCAGTATTGCCAGCCAAAGAACAGTATGCGGCATCAGACAACGGACGTATTACAAAAGGCGCTGCTTTAGCGTTAAAAGCAAGGGTATTGTTATACCAGGGAGACCGGATGGCAGATGTGGTAACTACATGCGAGCAACTAATGAACAGTAACGCTAACGGGGCATATGCCTTGGTATCAAATTACACAGATCTATTCAGTGATAAAACGATCAGCAAAGTAAATGCAGAATCGATTCTTTCATTACAATATGTGCCTTCGTTAAAAACATGGGGAGATTATATTGACTTTGCACCAATCACTGCGGGTGCAAGAACAAATGGATTGTCGCCTTCGCAGGAACTGGTAAACTCCTACGTTATGCTGAATGGGAAAAGCATTTCTGATGCAGGTTCCGGTTATGATGAAGATAATCCTTCAAAGGACAGAGACCCCCGTTTAACCGCCACCGTGGTATATGACAAATACAACTGGATTGATCCTGACGGAAGCATACAGATAATTTATATCAGGCCGGGCGCTACACCAGCCGGTCAGCCAACATCTAATGAATACAGCAATGCAGGACAGGGAACCGCCACCGGTTATTACTGGCGGAAATACTGGGATCCCAACCAGGCAGCCGGTATGGCTTTCGGCACTAACATTCATTTAATACGCTGGGCAGAAGTATTGCTCGATTATGCTGAAGCAAAACAATCATTGGGACAAATGAACGAAGAGGTTTGGAACAGAACCATTAAAATGATCAGGCAGCGTGCCGGCTTTACGGATGATGGCGCTTTGAATTACCCCGCTTCAGGTGATGTGACACAGATCATCCGCAACGAGAGAAGAAGTGAATTTGCGATGGAAGGATTAAGAGTAGATGATATACGCCGCTGGAAATTATCGGAAACAGCAATGAATGGCTGGATGCATGGTGCAAAGTATGGAGATATCGGTACTGATGATGGCTATCTTCAGGTAAAGCTTCGGAAATTTGATGCGTCCCGCCAATACCTTTGGCCGGTACCTCCGTCTGAAAGAGCATTAAATCCCAACCTCACACAAAACCCCAATTACTGATAACAAGCCTAAAATGATTAGTATGAAAAATAAAATCTTTAACTACGTTCCCGTGTTTTTTTGCACACTGCTTTTCGGGCTTGCCTGCAAAAAAGATGAACGGAATATTAACCTGAATGTTTCAGCCGTTACTACGCTATACACACCAGACGACAATATATACATCAAGTTAAAGCCTGCTGCTAACCTTACTGAAACATTTGAGTGGGACCAGGCAAGAGCAGAAGATGGTTCACTGGTTTTATATGAAGTGGCATTTGACCAGGAAAATGGTGATTTTTCCAGCCCTTTTTACACAGTTGTTTCTGACAACCGGGGAGTAAATAATAAGCTGACTATTACGCATGGAGATCTGAATAAAATTGCACAGTTGGGCGGTGCAGATTTTTTTGAAAGAAAAAAATTCAGGTGGACGGTGCTGGCAACAAAAGGTACGAACGTAAAAAAGTCAGATCTGTCAAGAACAATTGATCTTGAAAGGCCGGGTGGCTTTGATGTGCTGCCGGGAGATGTTTATTTAACCGGTACGGCTACTGAAGGAGGTGATGCATTGGCGAACGCTTTAAAGATGCGCCAGGTATCTCCGGGAGTGTTTGAAATTTTCAGCAGGCTGAAAGAAGGGAAGTATCATTTTACAAATGGCATTACCGGTACGCCTGACAGTTATTACATTTTTGAGGATAATGGAATTCATGCCATAGGAACAAACGGCGAAACAGATTTCACCGGTTCCGAAAAGATCATGCGTATTATTGTTGACTTTAATAATATTAACGCCTCTTTCGCAGAGGTAAAAAAAGTTTCCTTCTGGTATTGCCAGGGAAATACATTTTGGTTCGATCTGCCTTATACCAGTAATGGCGTATGGAGGAAAGATGGCTGGGCTACCACTTTAGAAACGGTTCCCTGGGGATTTGAAGAAAGGTATAAATACAGGATGGTGATTGATAAAGGAAATGGCGATGAAGACCTTTGGATCAACTCCAACTTTGGGGATCCAGCAGGTCAGGATGGACAATATCCAAGCTCTGTTGATTACAGGACAATTAATTTGAACACCAACAATGGATCCCAGTGGGACTGGGGCTGGAAACTCGACCGCAACTATGTAACACAGGGAGCTGTTGTGAATTATTGGGTTTCACTAAGAGGAAGTGATGAGGTATACACGCAGAATTATCAAAAATAATCGAAGCTGATAATCGGTTTTGTGATCTGAACGCTGGTTATTCCTGACCGGCGTTCCCTTTTAGCCCTTTTTATATTATTATTGAAGCGGGAGTTAAAATCATTGACAATGAAAACACGAAAGATCAGTACCTCAATATTCCTGGTTTGTTTGGCCTGTGTATTGTTTACCGCCTGTTTAAAATCAAAGGAAGATGTTGGTACACCCGAGCCGCCTGTTACGCCACCGCCTGTATATAAATATGGTTGGCTGGTAATTGCAGATTCTGCACAGTCGAGCCTTAACAGTTTTTATAATGCCGGTGCAAAATATTATACCGCGTCCAATACAAGTAATGAGTGGACATTTTACTGGCCGAGCGCTCATGCGCTGGATGTGCTCGTTGACCTGTATTTGCGTAAACCCTCTGATGCTGTTAAAACACGAATGAGTGATTTGCTGGATGGTGTAAAATCAAAGAATGGCAATACCTTCATCAATTATTATTATGATGATATGGAGTGGATGGCGCTGGCATGTTTAAGAGCATATAATGCCACCAGCGATATAAAATATAAAGACGTGGCTGATCTGCTCTGGGCAGATATAAAGGGAGGATGGAGCGCCGATTTGGGTGGTGGTTTGTGGTGGAGAAAAGACAACCCATCCAAGAATACACCATCTAATATGCCTGCTGCAATATTGGCTGCAAGGCTGTATAAAAAATTCAATAACCCCGATGATCTTGTTTGGGCAAAAAATTTATACAACTGGCAAAAATCTGTTTTGTATGATGCTGCTAACGGTTTGGTGTATGACAATATCAGTAAAGACGGAAATAAAAACACCAGTTGGAAGTTTACCTACAACCAGGGAACATTTTTGGGCACAGCACTTGAGCTATATTCCATAACTAATAATTCAGAATATTTGAATGATGCAATAAAAGCCGCAGATTATACTTTAAACAGCGGTCAGCTTACCGACATAGCTAATGGAATTTTAAAAGATGAAGGCGGCGGAGATGGCGGCTTGTTTAAAGGTGTATTTGTAAGGTATTTTACAAGACTGATTGCAGAGGGAGGTTTATCAACTGACAAAAAAACATTTTACATTAATTTCTTAAAAAATAACGCTGAGAAGCTGTGGAGCACAGGCACCAATAAATCGCTGGTGCTTTTTGGCAGCGCATGGAACACGGCGCCGGGTAACAGTACAGACTTTACTGTTCAGCTAAGCGGCATTATGTTATTTGAAGCAATGGCTGAATTGAAAAAGCTCAGTTTGACAGATTAAATTGGTAAGTATGAAACGTATTTTTTTGAAAAAAACGCTTGTTGTTTTAACCGGGTTGTGCATGCTGCTGTCAATGGGATCTATAGCACAACAACAGGAAGATTATTCGGAACGAATGGAAATATTGTATAAAAACATCTATCAATACTATTATAAAGAAGATAAAGGGCTGTTTACTGAGCATAACATACCTAAAAAAAACGATAAGGAATTTTCTTACCTGTGGCCATTATGCGCACTGATACAAACGGTAAATGATCTGGAATTGCTGGAACCCCAAAAACAGTATATGAAACAAGTGGTGCGGGTGATAGATAAATACTATGATAAAAAACCGCCGCATCCGGGCTACGATAGTTATGCTGTGGAAGTTGGCGGCGGCGATCGTTTTTATGACGATAATCAGTGGATCGGTATTGCCTACATGGATGCCTATAACCGGACTAAAGATATTTCATACTTAAACCTGTCAAAAGAAATTTATGGTTTTATGATGACAGGATATGATACGGTTGCGGGCGGAGGCCTATACTGGAAAGAATTTGACCGTACTACCAAAAATACCTGCTCGAACGGGCCCGGGGTATTGCTGGCACTGCAGTTATACAAAGCCACCGCTGAGCAAAAATATTTAGACACGGCTTTGTTGTTGTATAACTGGGTAAATGAAAACCTGCGGGCGCCTGATGGTTTGTACTATGATAATATCAGGCTGCCATCACTGAATATTGACAAGCGAAAATATACTTACAACACAGGTACAATGCTGCAGTCTGCCGTATTGCTATACGATATCACAAAGCATAAAAATTATTTGGAAGCAGCACAAAGAATGGCTGCTTCCAGTTTAGATTTCTTTTATAAGCATAATATGTTTCCTAATCACTATTGGTTCAATGCTGTTTTGTTAAGAGGCTATGCAGAGCTGGCAAAATTTGACAATAACAAGGTATACATCACCGCTTTTAAAAACTATGCCGGTAAAGTATGGGAAACACAAAAAGACGAAAAAGGGCTAATAGGAACGCAAAGAGAGAAAGCATTGATTGACCAGGCGGCTTATTTGGAAATATTGGCGAGGCTGCAACTTCTGACTGAATAATATTCTACAATATTTTACCCGGAAGTGCGGACAGAGGTGCAAGTATATATTACCGGCCGGCAGTGTCAATAAAGGTTTTACAAGGAGAAAAGCGTGGTGATTATTCCATGGAGAAAGTTTCAAAAGGGAAAGCGGCTTTCAATTCAATCGCAACTTTCTGTTTTTCAGAAAGAACAGCTACAGCATTTTTGCAGTTTGTTTTGTGCTATAAATGTACAGGAAATTCCCATGGTTCAATAACAATAAAAGCCGGGAGTAACTCCCCGGGCTGTAGCTAACCTATGAAAAACACCTGAGTAAAAGTTCTGCCGAATATTTGTACTCGCAATGCCCCTCAATTAGATTTCGATTGTTTTTAGTATTTGTTCTTATTGTCAGCATCAGCATACCGTCATAAATTTGAGTTAACCATAATAGAGGTTTTGGTCACAACTCACGGGCTCCATTTTCATAGTGCTCTTTAATCCTGAAAAACGTTCAAATTATTATTGAAAGAAGCAAAAATACCTTTTGGGGCATGTATTTTTCCGGAGGTTTTTCTGGTGCTATTTTAACCACTTACGAAATTATAAGTTCTGAAAACAGGCCTTTTCAAAATAAGAACCTCAACAATCCAAAGGAATTGTTTACGCGGCACTGGGGTAAAGCAAAACTTCGGTTACCCAATGGGAAAATTATTACTGTTCATTCAGCACATCTTTGGCCCTTTAAAAAAGAGGAGAATGATACCCGGATAAGACTGGCAGAGATAAAGGAGCTCATAGCTTCTATAAAACATGACCTGGCAAATAACTCCGATATTGTTTTGCTTCAGGGTGACCTGAATCATACACCCGATACTGAGGAGTATAAAAGTTTAAATAGTGCCGGCCTGGTGGATGCATTTACTGCCGCAGGTAGCGGGGATGGCTATACTTCTAATTCGATCAAGCCTTCCAAGAGGATTGACTTTATATATGCCATCAGAACTCTTTCGGGTCACATAAAGAATTGTAGACCTTTATTCGAAGGGAATTTTCGCATGAACAATGAAGATCCGAAAGGGTTTGCCTTAAGCGATCACCTTCCTGTGCTTGCAGCTTTTGAATTATAATTGCGGTTTCCCGTTTTTGTGATGATGATGCTTTTTAAAGGCGTGTTTTTCAGTATGGCAGGCCCTGCACCTAACTACGAAACTCAAAACGAGCTGATATGATAAAATGATCCGTGAAGAAAAAAAGTACAACCGGTTCATGGAGTCAATGAATTGACGTAGTTATATTTTCAATGTTTTCTGGAGAAATAATTGCGGTTTTTGAGCCGGGATAGTTTTCAGTAAAAGTGAGGGGTATTCTCGCTTTTGCGTTTTTGCTCCATTTAAATTCAAAAGCAGTAAGCGCACCGCTATGATCTTCAATCAGGTCAATTTCCTGTTGTTGCGTGGTGCGCCAGAAGTAATGTGTGACATACTGTTCTTTGTATCGCAAATATTTCATGCGTTCCACAATGATAAAGTTCTCCCATAGTGCACCTACATCAGTGCGCGTGCTCAAAGGCTTGAAGTTGTTAATGATAGCATTTCTGATGCCACAATCGTAGAAATAAACCTTTTTTCCTTTCTTAATTTCGTTTCGTACATTGCCAGAATAAGCCGGAAGTTGGAAAATAACGAATGCTTTCTCCAGTAGGTTGATATATTTCTCTACGGTTTTTCTGTCAATGTTTACTAACTGTCCGATCTCGTTATAATTAACTTCACTGCCTACTTGTAAGGCAAGTGCATTGAGCAATTTTTCAAGCAGGGCGGGTTTCTTTATTTGTTCAAGCATGAGCAAATCTTTGTAGAGATAACTTCCTGCAAGAAGTTTTAATCTTTCCCGTTCTTCTCCGGGATTGGTTATTATTTCGGGATAATAGCCATAAATCATTCTGTGTTCGATTAGACGCTTTTCCTGTAATAATCCATGATGGTTCACCATTTCTTCAAAACTTACAGGGTAAAGCATGAATTCGTATTTGCGACCAGTGAGCGATTCATTAACCTGGCTTGATAGTTCGAAAGAAGATGACCCCGTGGCAATGACCTGAACGTCTTTAAGTTGATCTGTAATTAGCTTAAGCGTGAGTCCGATATTTGTGATTCGTTGCGCTTCGTCCACAAGCAGGATTTTCTTGTTGCCAATTATTGCCTTTAGCTTAGTGGCTGTGGTATTTGTCAATACCTCTCTTACATCAGCATCATCTCCGTTCAGGGTTAGCCATTCTTGCCCTTGGGCGGTAAGAAGACTATCTGCAAGAGTAGATTTCCCCGTTTGCCTTGCTCCGAACAAAAGCAAAGCCTTGCCTTTATAGAGGCGTTTTTCAATGGAGTGCTGAAGCAATCTGGGTATCATAATAACGGAATTAATTCCCTTAAAGTTATAATATTTTTTGAATGTAATACCAAAATATCATGATATTATTATAAATAGCATATATTAAAAACTCTAAATGCATAAAGTTGGCGCTAATGCTTCCCAAAGGAGTAGTCAGCAGCAGTCCAATTGTGAACCAACATATCTAAAGCGCTACGGAACCTGTGCCTATAGCCGCCCCGCCAACCGTCACCAATTTGAAATGTAACAGTAGTTAAAGCCAATATTGCGTAATTTCGCCGCTCGTATGAAGACAAGAACACTCCGGAAAGACAAAGTGAACAT
>CAYVEI010000149.1:0-11626 GCA_964450515.1 uncultured Terrimonas sp.
GTGGGGTGCCGGGATCAAAATAAAGTTCCCGGCCTTTTTGTTTTATTCCTAAAAAAGATTCCAGTATCAGTTGGTACATCCATGCGGCCGAGCCGGTATACCAGGTCCATCCGCCCTGCCCGAGGTGCGATGGTTCAAAGTAAACATCGGCGGCAATTACATAGGGTTCCACTTTGTACGTTGCTATCGCTTCGGCGCTGCTGCCACGGTTAACCGGGTTGATCATTTGCAGCAACTCCCATCCCTGCTCTTTTTCTTTCAACGCCATCAGCGCCATTACAAACCATATAGCCGCATGGGTATACTGCCCGCCATTTTCGCGCACTCCCGGAACGTATCCTTTAATATACCCGGGGTTAAGTGATGAGGAGTCAAAAGGCGGGTTAAGCAACTGTATCAGCCCGGCATCTTTCCGCACTAAGTGCCTGCTTGCCGATCGCATGGCGGTTACTGTTCTTTTGGCATCGCCCGCCTGCGACAGCACGCTCCAGCTTTGTGCAATAGAATCAATGCTGGCTTCTTCGTTTTGCGATGAGCCCAGGGGCGTGCCGTCATCAAAATAAGCGCGGCGGTACCACTGTCCGTCCCATGCATGCGCTTCTATGTTTTTACGCAGCATTGCAGCCTGTTCCAGGCATCTTTGTGCAAAAACCGCATCACCCCGTTTTGCTGCAATTACATTAAACCGGTTCAGGGTATCGTACAGAAAAAAAGCAAGCCAAACGCTTTCTCCCTTTCCTTTTTCACCTACTTTATCCATGCCGTCAT
The DNA here is from genome assembly GCA_964450515.1 of uncultured Terrimonas sp. Taxonomy (GTDB): domain Bacteria; phylum Bacteroidota; class Bacteroidia; order Chitinophagales; family Chitinophagaceae; genus Agriterribacter. The sequence goes on from CAYVEI010000149.1 coordinate 769, forward strand.
TCCAGTCGCCCGACCCGATTAAAGGTAACCCATGTTCTCCAAACCGAAGCGCTCTTTCTATCGCTTTAGTGCAATGTATATACAGGCTGGCGGTTTGACCGGAACGTGAAGGAAGGTCGTAATAAGATTCTTCTCCTTCATTCAGCGAGCGGCCCTCTATAAAACCTACCACTTCATCTAATATTTCCGCATCGCCGGTATGTTCTGTATATTTTGCAGTTACAAAGGGCAGCCATAAAAAATCATCCGAGCAGGTGGTGCGCACACCCCGTCCCGAAGGCGGATGCCACCAGTGCTGCACATCTCCTTCTTTGAACTGCCTGGAGGCGTTCAGTAAGATTTGTGCTCTTGCAATACCGGGCTTTGTATAAAGGAGCGATAAAACATCCTGCAACTGATCCCTGAAGCCAAAAGCACCGCCCGATTGGTAGTATCCGCTTCTGCCCCATATCCTGGAGGCCAGGGTTTGGTAGTTGAGCCATCCGTTGGTGAGCATGTTCAGGGCCGCATCGGGGGTTTGTACCTGTATGGTTCCCAGGGTTTGCTGCCAGAAATGCTGTACTTTATTTAAAGCCTGGTGCACATTGGCTTGTGTTTTAAATTGTTCTATGGTATGCACTGCATCGGCATGCGACTTTGCGGCGCCCAGCTTAAATATAATTTCGTGCGACTCTTCATCGGCCAGGTCAACCGTAATTTGAATAGCCGCGCAGGGATCTAAGGCCGGTCCTGATCTTCCTGAAAGCTTCACCTTGCTCATTGCTGCAGGATTACGGGAAGACCCGTTGCGGCCGAGAAATTCTTTCCTGTCGCAGGTATACGATTCCAGCCTGCGGTCGGTATCAAAAAAAGCTACCCGGTTGGCAAATTCGGTATTGTAATCATTACGTGCAAAGAGGGTTCCTGTTTCGGCTTCAACAGCAGTAACCACATGCATTTGTGTTTTTGGACGAAATTCTCCTAATACCCATTCTACATATCCCGTAACCGACAGCTTACGCTGCCTGCCCGACCGGTTTTGTATGTTGAGCATGGTAAACTTAACCGCATGATCAAGATCAACAAACACGGTCATTTCGGAATAGATGCCATCTTCGCTGTGCTCGAAAACGCTATAGCCAAAGCCATGCCTGGTAATGTAGGGCGTTTTGCTCCTGACGGGCAAAGGTGCAGGCGACCAGAATTTCCCGCTTTCTTCATCACGCAGGTAATAACATTCTCCTTCCAGGTCGCTTACCGGGTTATTATTCCAGGGCGTGATCCTGAACTCGTGCGCGTTTTCTAACCAGGTATAGGCCTGACCGCTTTCGGATATAATACTTCCAAATTCCGGATTGGCAACTACGTTACACCATGGCGCGGGCGTTACCTTGCCCGGCTCCGTTATAATGATATATTCTCTCCCGTTTGCCGCAAACCCACCCGTTCCGTTAAAGAACTGCAGGTTTTCGGGCAGGGTAACTGCCGTGCGGGTAGTAGGATAGAACTTAACAGGGGTGAAATAAGGAATTACATTCTTTATTTTCACGTTCCTGTTTAATTGTTCTTCTAAGGAGCCAAACCTGTCGGACAGCACTACGCGGGCTACCGTTTGAAACAGGATGCGGTCTTCGTTAGAAAGCTGATCCGCGGAGCGTATAAAAACACCACCGGGGTCTTCATTAATTTGTGCCCCCACAAGCGGCACTACAAGCGACATGATCTGGTTTTGCAGGGTATGCCTGTAACTGCCGTGGTCTTCATTCCATATTACCAGGTCAACGATCATTCCTTTTAAACGCCAGTAAGCATGCGCCTGGATCATTTGTTTTACCAGTTCAATATTGTTTACATCCTCAATCTTTACCAGCACAATAGGCAGGTCGCCGGAAATGGAATGGCTCCAAAGGCTCGACTGTCCGCGGTTATTGCGGGATATAAGGTCAGGAGCTCCGCGGAATGCAGGGTCGGTATAAATGATGGCGCTGGCCAGCTTTGCGTATAATTGTGCGTCTGCTTCCGTGGCATTGATCTGCCGCAGTACGATCTGGCTGTGCGTCCAGGATAATTCAAAGCCACGGTCTACCAGAAATTTATCCTGGTATTTTCCGATCATATCATAGCAACCTTCTTTTGTTTCCGCAATGCCGGTTATCATATCTATTACCGCGGTTTGCTGGGGCGCTATTTCTATACGGTACTGGATGGAAACCACCGGGTCAAGTACAGAACCTTCGGTAGAGGAAAGCGGCTGGCTTTGTTGCATGCATAGCGGCTGATGAATGCTGTTACCTCTTCCCGTAAATTTTGTTCTGTCTGTTTCATAAGCTATATTTTGTACAACAGCATGGTGTACTTTCATTAAATGAAACATGGAAGGGGGATGCTCGTCCTGCGAACGGGCCCGCCGTGTGCATATAATGGCATCGCTTTCCGGCAGCAGGGCGGTTTGCACAAACAGGTTACTGAATGCGGGATGCGCAGCGTCGGAACCTACAGGCGCCAGCACTACTTCGGCGTAGCTGGTTACTTCAATGACCCTTTTTTTGCGCGACCGGTTGGTAAGGTGTAATCTCCTGAGCTCCACATCATCTTCGGGCGATACCACCATTTCGGTATGCGCCTCAATGGCAAAGTCGCGCCGGCGAAACTCCGCCCGTCCCTGCGAGAACACGGCTTCATAATGATCGCCGTTCTGTAAGGCGGGCTGGTAGGCAGATGACCAGTATTCATTGTTTTCCAGGTCTCTTATAAAACAGAAGCTTCCCCAGTTATCGCAGGTGCTGTCTTCGCGCCAGCGGGTTACGGCAATATTTTTCCACCTGCTGTAGCCGCCGCCTGCATTCGATACCATAACGTGGTACCTGCCGTTGGAAAGCAGTTGTATTTCGGGAGTGGCGGTTTGAGGCGTATTGATGACCCGCATGTACGCATCATCTTCCTTACTGGTTACGCCGGCATCGGTAACGTGAATGCTGGGAGCGCTTAATGCTGTAACGCGCGGTATACGTTCCTGCAGCAACAGCAGTGTTGCCTGGAACTGCACATCGGATATAAAGCGTTTTTGCATGGGCTGGTTAAGCAGCAGGTGCGAAAGGGCCAGTAACGACATGCCCTGGTGGTGTACCATAAAAGACTGGATGATCACATGCTCCTGTCCTCTCGGCAAACGCGAAGGGGTGTAATCTATCGCTTCAAAAAAACCATAGGTTCCGGTGAACCCCTTTTTTGCCATGAGCTGAAGATTGTTGCATGCTTCTTCGGGCATTACCATAAGGGCCATAACAGACGAATAGGGCGATATGACCAGCTCTTCTCCCAGTCCGCGTTTGAAACCCGTTCCGGGTACGCCAAAGGCTTTGTACTGGTAGTTCATGGCAGAATCTATCATATTATATCCCGATTCCGAAATACCCCACGGCACATCTCTTTTATTGCCGTAATCAATTTGTTTTTGCACTACGGCTTTATGGGTTTGATCGAGCAGCGTATTTTCATACGAAGGCATTACCAGGTCGGGCATCAGGTATTCAAACATGGAGCCGCTCCACGAAAGCAGCGCTGGTGCTGAGCCAAGGCTGGTAAGTTGCCTGCCCAGCGCGAACCAGCTTTCCTGCGGTAGCTTTCCCTGGGCGATGGCTACAAAGTTCCCGAGCCTTGCCTCAGAAGCCAGCAGGTCATAATAACTGTTATCGCGGCGGTGCTCTTCGGCATTATAACCAATGGCCAGCAGGTGTTGCGTTTTGCTGTATAGGAAATCATATTCCACATCCGAAAATTCGTCGCACTGCGCTGCAAGATCTTCCAGATCTTCTATCCTTTCTTTGGCGCGTTTGGAAGATTGAATGATTTGAGATACCAGCATATCAAGCCAGTCGTTTTCTGCTGCCGTGTTGGATGGCCGGTAAAAAGATTTTACGGTAGGCAACAGCGCTGTTTGTATGCTGCACAACTGCGTTAACGTTGGGATATAATCCATATCGTTAATAATATCGTGAAATGCCGGAGATGGAGGTTGTAGCGATAACCAGGGAGCAAGGGTAATGAGGTCGCCGGTAATATCATTCAACTGTACCCCCAGCAATGCCATCCATTCGTGGTTTTTTTTCCCGGTTTCCTTCCCGGCGTTTTCGTATTCGCGAACAATAATATGATACCTGGTTTTAAGCTGCTCCATAGTAGCCATTACATCCCCGAGCGATTGCGGCGGATGGGTTTGTGCGGCTTCTATATCTTTTTTCAGCTCCAGCAGCAGTATGTTCAGCTCCTGCTTTTCGAGTAATAAGGCAATGGTGTCCTGCAGCCCGTTTAACATACGGGCAGAAAATATCCTGCTTTCTTTTAATTGCAGCAAACCCTGCTTTAGGGTAATAACATGACCAACAAAATTGCCGCTGTCAACGGTTGAAATATACCTTGGCTGCAGGCAGGATAGCGTTATGGTGTCGTACCAGTTATACAAATGTCCTTTGTATTTTTCTAATGCCTGTATTGTACGGAATGTGCGTGTGGTGCGGTCAATCAGTTTACCCGCCGATACATAACCAAAATCGTAAGCGGTAAGATTGGCCAGGAGGGATAAGCCGATATTGGTAGGGGAGGTGCGGTGCGCAATTTTTGGGCCCGGTTGTTTTTGATAGTTATCCGGCGGAAGCCAGTTGTCTTCATCGGTTACGAACTTTTCAAAGAAAGCCCATATGCTCCGCGACAATTTGTGAAGGAAAGCAGTTTGATCTGCGCTGAGAGCGGCGCGCTTTGGTTTGCGGGGCATGCTGATCAGGTAGGCAATGCCCGGGGAAAGCATCCAGCTTATTAATAAAGGCAGGTCAACTATAGCGGCCAGTGCGTTTATATAGAACAAATACATTAATACGCCTGTTGCAAAAACAGGCGCTATCCACATGGTTATATAGTTGCCGAAAAGTGTTTTTGGAGCAGAACGAACGGAATTGCCATATGGATTCCATTGCAGCAGGTTTCGTTTTGAAATAAATATACGCCAGGCCGTAAGTACAATAGCATGCATATTAACGAAGGCCTCATAGGGCAGGAATATAAGCTCAGGCAAATGGCGGAGGAAATGATCTTTTGCAGACTGCATCATGAATAAAAGATGCGGATAAAAGCCGATGTCTTTTGGCTTATTGAATATTTCCCATACTATTTTAATGAAAGAAGGAATAATAATGATGCCGGCTACGGCAAGGGTCCAGAAGTTGCCGGACGAGAACAGCCATCCGTACAGCAGCAGCGCTACTAAGCCGGGTGCTACCAGGCTCCTGCGGATATTGTCGAATATTTTCCAGCACGATAAGGCGCTCAGCGGATTTCTCCTGTAGTTTTTATCGGGCGCAGGCACCAGGGGGAACAGCCATCTTAATATCTGCCAGTCGCCGCGTATCCAGCGGTGACGCCGTTGCATATCGGCATAATAGCTTGGTGGATAATCTTCATACAACTGTACGTCGCTCAAAAATCCTGAACGGGCATAGCAGCCTTCTACCAGGTCGTGACTAAGAATACGGTTCTCGGGAAACCGGCCACTGAGCGATTGGGTAAAAGTATCTACCTCGTAAATACCTTTTCCAATAAAAGAGCCTTCTTTAAAAAGATCCTGGTACACGTCAGATATCATCCGGGTATAAGGATCAATACCGGGTTCGTTGCCGTGTATGCGGGCATACCAGGAAGCTCTTGGCCCGGGGAGACTGTTGGATACGCGGGGTTGTAAGATCGTATAGCCTTCCGTTACCCTTTTTTTCCTGGAGCAATATACCGCCTTGTTGAGCGGGTGTGCCAGTGATGCGGTCATTTTCCATGCGGCTTCCCTGGGTAATTTAGTATCTGTATCAAGTGTGATAACGTATTTAATCCCGGGAAAAAGGCTTTTATCGGCCACTACCAATGAAAAATTTTCATCTCCCGAACCCCGTAGCAGGGCATTCAGCTCTTTGAGCTTGCCCCGCTTGCGTTCGTGCCCCATCCATACGCCTTCTCTTTCATTCCATTTACGCGGCCGGTGAAACAGCATGAAAATGTTGTTGGTGTTTCTTCCATATTGCTCATTAAGCGCCGTGATCTTGTTTTTAGTGTATGCAAGCAACGCCTCATCTTCCGGCAGGGTTTCTGTTTCCGCGTCTTTGAAATCAGTAAGCAGGGCAAAATGCAGATGTTCATCGCGGTTAGCTACATATCGCACTTCCAGCGCTTCTGCCAGGCTATCGGCAGCGCCGGTGCTGGTAAGCATCGTTGGTATAACCACAAGCGTGCTGCTTTCCTGCGGTATGCCCGAAGAGAAATCCATTCTTGGCAACGGATTCGGACGCGTAAGAAGTGTTGTGAGCCAGTTAAAAAGCACTATAGCGGGCTGGCTGGCTGCAACAGCACAAACGAGCAGCAGGGCTCCGTACAGCCAGGTTGGGAGGCTTTCATTAATATAATATGTGAGTATGCTGAAAAACAAAAAAGTAAGCAGGGCAATACCGGAGAGATAATAAAACAAGGGCATTGCAGCCAGGTAATTGCGCAGCTTTTGGGTGAAAGGCATAGCTACCTTTGCTATTTTTTCAACCTGCTTTACCCCGTTGTCTACCAGGTAATATCCTACATGCTTTTTCCTGCCTTTTTCAGGGCAGAGCTGCGCGAGCCGTATGGCTATTTTTGCTACTGCTTCTTCAGAAAGGGCGCTGTACTTTGCTATTTTTTCAACCACGTGCCTGTAATGGTCTCTTGTATAGAAATCCATTTTTCCATACACCGCATCCGGGTCTTCATTCAGTATTTTTTCAACGATGCTTTCCGTTTCCACAAACGTCCTCCAGTCGGCGCTGTTTAAAAAGCGCAGACTGCTGATGCTGTTGCTTACGGAAACCTGCCTTGCCGCCTGTTTCTGGTTTTCAATATGTACCAGTTCGGCGCCGGTTAACGACATGTCTGAAACAAATTGTTCAATCCAGCTCAGGGGCAGGCTAAGCGAGGCGCCCCTGCCCTGCAGCCTCCTGGTGAGCTCTGCAATGAATGCGCCTTCTGCCGGAGGTTTCGACCTGGCCATATCGGCAATCACTACCACCAGGTTTTTGGGGTCTTTATCAAGCGTATCCAGCATTTGGTCTGCCCAGTAATTGGCCAAATTTTTATGCAGGATATCCAAAGCTATTTCGGTAGATAAACGGCGGAGGTTTTCAATCAGTGCAAGCCGGAGCATAATGGGAATGGCCCAAAGTTCTCCTAACAGCAGGGGTGTTACAGACTGGTAAGCATTTATAAAACCCGATAAGCTTTCCGTATCAACTCTTCCATCGCTATGGGAGATCAGCTCTACCACAATATCGTATACACGCGGCAGCTCTTTTGAAGCGCCATTGGCAAGCTGGGGCAAACCCTTGCTGTAGCCTTTGGGCAGGTGTTTTTTACCGGTGTTTACCTGTTCTTCAATAAGATAAAAATTGTCTAAAAGCCATTCGGCTGCAGGGGCAATGCGAATATTGGATTTTACAGATTCTGTTAAGAGGCTATGTATTTCCATCAGGAGGCTTTCATTTTCTCCTAATCGTTTCAGCATCTTTTCGGAAGGTTCGGCCCGGGTTAAAATGTGCTTGCCTGCCAGGGTCCTGGCATGGTTTTCCATTTGCTGCATGGAAAAAAGCTCGGAACGCAGCGGAGGCTTTTCATTGGCGTATTTATGAAAAAGATTATCTGAAAACAAGGGCGTGATAATCGTTTTTTTTAGTGCCGAAATGGCTTGAGGGAACAGTTCGGAAAATACATCTTTGCTTTGCTTTTCTTTATTTTGAAGCTTCATTTTCAGGTATAAGTTTATTTGTCGGTGCCAGCCATCTGCTCCGTTTCCCTTTATCAGCCAATAATCATGCCCCGCTACCTGTAACCAAACCCTGTAATTTGCTGTAGTAACCCATGCATGCTATAATGTGCGCGTAAAAGTAGCAGGGAACTTCATCCCCGGGAGTATGTGGCAGGCATGGAATGATAATACAAAAAGCCGGATAAAAAAAATATACTTTCGCCATCCGGCGCCGTAATGCTCCGCAACATTAAAAATAATGAATAACAGCAGGTTGGTTGTGGAATTTTTTCCTCACGGCTTTTGCAAAGTTTTCGCTCTTCCCGGCAGTTTTTTGTAACCCGGCATTTTATGCGGATATTGCGTTATTATTGAACCGGGTAAAGCCATATACCATGAAATATCTGCCGTTAAATCCTGAAATTTTTATTCAGAACCGTAAAAGATTTACCGCACGCATAGAGAAAAACGCCATAGCCATATTTAACAGCAATGATGAATTGCCTTCAAATGGCGATGCGCTGTATCCTTTTAAGCAAAACTCGGATATGTACTGGCTTACGGGCATTGAACAGGAAGATTCCATGCTCATTCTTTTTCCGGGTAACCCCGATAAAAAATACAGGGAAGTGCTGGTGCTGGTACGCCCCAATGAGCTGAAGGAAAAATGGGACGGGCGCAGGTTGAGGGCAAAAGAGGCAGAAGCCATATCGGGCATTTCAACGATCGTTTGGTCAGATACCTTAGACGGTTTGTTACAGCCCTGGATCCATTTGTCTGATATCATTTATCTCAACAGCAATGAAAACGACAGGAAGGCAAATATCGTTCCGGTAAGAGATTACCGCTATGCAAGGCAAATGCGGCGCCTTTACCCGCTGCACCAATACAGGCGTAGTGCCAGAATATTGAAAGAGCTGCGGGGTATTAAAACAGCGCTTGAAATAGAAGTGATGCAGCAGGCCATGGATATAACGGAAAAAACCTTCAGGCGCCTGCTATCATATATCCGCCCGGGTGTGATGGAGTATGAAATAGAAGCGGAAATTTTTCATGAGTTCTTACGTAACCGTGCTACCGGCCCCGCGTATGGTTCTATCATTGCCAGTGGCGACAGGGCAAGGACCCTGCATTATGTATCGAACAATAATGAATGCAAAAACGGCGAACTGGTATTAATGGATTTTGGCGCTGAATATGGCGGTTATTGCGCCGATCTTACCCGCACGGTTCCGGTAAACGGTAAATTTACCAAAAGGCAGAAAGAGGTGTATAATGCCTGTCTGCATTTGCATCATTACGCGGCGTCAATTTTAAAGCCTGGCATTACGATCATTGATTATACCGAAAAAGTGGGGGAGGAAGCCACGAAGCAATTTTTGAAGATCGGCCTGCTGAAAAAAGCGGATATAAAAAATGAAGACCGTGAAAACAGGGCTTACCGGAAATATTTGTATCACGGCATTTCACATCACCTGGGCGTGGATGTGCACGACCTGGGCACGCGAACCGAACCCATACAGGCCGGGATGGTATTTACTATAGAACCCGGTATTTATATTGAAGAAGAACAGATGGGTATACGCATCGAAAATAATTTCTGGGTTACCAAAAACGGTAATAAAGACCTGATGAAGAAAATTCCAATTACCACCGGTGAAATAGAAACCCTGATGAAGAAATAGCAAACCGGCTTATCCATATACACTGTATTACAAATTGAACGATCAATGAAGCATATCCCTAATTTATTTACACTCCTCAACCTGGTTTTTGGTTGTTTGGCTATTATTGTAATACTGCAAAGCGGCATTGGTTTAGTAACTACTGCCGATGGGGTGCAGATGATGAATATGCCCGAGCAAATATTCCTGGCTTCATTGTTTATTGCCTTGGCGGCGGTGATTGACTTTTTTGACGGTTTTGTTGCCCGGTTAATGAAAACAACTTCTGCTATGGGCAAACAATTGGATTCGCTGGCCGATGTGGTGAGCTTTGGCGTGGCGCCCGGACTGATCATTTACCAGTTTTTGCGCTTATCGGTAGCCAGGGAGGAAAACGGGTTAGACGCTTCTTTTGCCTGGCTACTGCCGGCTTTGCTGCTGCCCTGTGCCGCGGCATGGCGATTGGCCCGCTTTAACTTAGATGAAACGCAAACCTATCACTTTAAAGGCGTACCCGTGCCTGCCGTGGGTTTGCTGGTGGCTTCCTTTCCGCTTATCTTCTGGCATAGCGCTGCTGCTACCGTTACCGGTATTTTTTTGAATAAATGGATATGGTATGCTGCGGTTTTATTGCTGAGCTGGCTAATGGTATCCAATATGCCCGTTATGAGCTTAAAGTTTAAGGATTATTCCTTTAAGAACAATATGTCCAAATGGATACTGGTTTTACTGGCGATCGTACTTGTGGTGTTGTTTCAATGGACGGCTGTTCCGCTTATTTTTATCGCATACATTCTGTTATCTTTGCCGCTCAAAAATAAAATAGCATCATGACCTACGCTGTTCATATTAATATTATGCCGCTGAAAGAATTACTTGACCCACAGGGAAAAGCGGTAATGAGCGGACTAAGCAACCTGGGATTGAAAGGTGTTGAAGACGTTCGCATTGGAAAGCACATTACCCTGCAGGTAGAAGCGGGCTCTGCCGAAGAAGCGAAAAGAATAGCGGAGGAAGCTTCGCAAAAATTATTAGCCAACCAGGTAATGGAATATTTTGAAATAACGGTAGCTCCCGCCGCCTAAAGGAGCAATTATGCTTTACATCGTTCCATCTCCGATAGGTAATCTTGCCGACATGAGTTTCAGGGCAGTAGAAGTTTTACAGAACGCAGACCTCATACTGGCAGAAGATACCCGCACCTCATCGGTATTGCTCCGGCATTACAATATACAAAAGCCCGTTACGCCCCATCACCAGCACAATGAACATAAAATTGCCCATCACCTGGTAGAGCAGATGCTGGCAGGTAAAACCATGGCCATGCTTACAGATGCGGGCACACCGGGTATTTCCGATCCCGCGTTTTTACTGGTAAGGGAATGTGTGAAAAACAATATCAGGGTAGAATGCC
>CAYVEI010000150.1:0-10280 GCA_964450515.1 uncultured Terrimonas sp.
TGAAGGGAAGTATTATTTTCCATTTATCTGATTTTAAAACCTGCCAGGCGGCAGGCTGGTTTGAAAACTTGACAGCCCGCAGGCTGGTGTGAAAATTTCCAATATCCCCTTTCCGGGAAATAATGGTTTAACGTTTGCTGAACTGGAAGCTCTTCCTTGCTTTTTTCTTACCAAACTTCTTACGCTCAACACCTCTCGGGTCGCGCATAAGCAATCCGGCAGCTTTTAATGCAGGACGGTATTCCGGACTTACTTCCAGCAAAGCCCGTGCAATACCCAGCTTTGCAGCTTCGGCCTGGCCTTTAACGCCACCGCCGGAAGCATTAATTTTTACATCAAACTTGTCTAACCCTTCAATGGTCTTTAAAGGAAGTTCAACCTTGTTCTGAAGGTAGATCAGGGAAAAATATTGCTTGTAGTCTTTGTCATTTACAATGATCTTACCATCTCCTTTGGAAAGGAAGACACGGGTCACTGCTTCTTTACGACGACCAACGCCATTTTTTTGCTTTTCCATTTATTTTAAGCTTTAGGCTATTAGCGAAACCGCTATTAGCAGTTTTACTAATTAAAATTTCAACGCTTTGGGTTGCTGTGCAATGTGCGGATGTTCTGCGCCCGCATACACAAATAATTTTTTATACATCTTACGTCCCAGCCGGTTCTTGGGTAACATTCCCTTTACGGCTCTTTCTATTACCACTTCGGGCCGGCGGTTAAGCAAACTCTTTGCTGTTTCTTCCCTCTTCCCCCCGGGATACCCGGAAAAGTTGATATAGGTTTTGTCTTCCAGTTTATTGCCCGTGAATTTCACCTTATCGGCGTTAATTACTACAATAAAATCCCCACAATCAACATGAGGAGTATAATAAGCTTTGTTTTTGCCGCGCAGCACCGCTGCAATCCGGGCACACATACGACCAACAGTTTGATTGGTGCCGTCAACAACATACCAGTTATGTTGTACGGAAGCTGCGTTCGCATGCTTGGTAGTGAAATGTAGTTTACTCATTCTTATCTTTTTTTACTCCTGTTCATACAAAACACGGAGTTGGTACCGTTGCCATCCCTTCGGTTACCGGTTAAAAATTGGAGCGCAAAGGTAGGAGTAATCAAATAAAATTCCCAAAATTTAAAGGCTTTATTTTTAAAGGCGCCTTTATAACAGATTGAGAATCAGTAAAATTTTTGACAAAATAAAAAAGAGTAGAAGGAAATCAATGTTTTGGAGGCATGAAAACGGGTGTTTTTACGCCATATTTGTTATTTATCCCTACAGGCTTACTGAATATCATGAAATGACATTAGTTTTCTATTTTATAGAATATACTTCCTGGATGATGGTAAAATTATTTTTACCTGTTGCTTTTGCCATATCGGTAGAGGGGGTGTGTTTGATCCAGTAGCTTGTTGCCGGGCGTTTGTCGTTCTTTTTAAGCCATTCATACATAATACCAATATCCTCATCCATATCAGTATAACTTTTTTGTGTTTGTATAATCACTACCGGATGCTCATCCATTTCTATCATTTCAAAGGGCTCCTTAGCTTCCTGCAACGCGTCTGTTACCGCCACCGCCACACATAATATTATGGTAGAATCATCTACCGCTTCATACTGACTTAAAAAAGTTCCGGGATACTGTATTTCTTCAACTGGCAACTGATCCGTTATTTTGTTGTACAAATAAGCAACCTGGTCTTTTACTTCGCTCAACGCCACGGTATCAGACAGGGTTATGAGCTTGCCGGCAGGCATTTCTTTTCGTTCAAAAGTTAAACCTCCAAAAGTATTATCCGGGTGCTCAATGGCATTTTTAAACTGTACCATATTTTGCAGGAAAGCCGCTCTGAACCCGGAGGGGTTAAAAAGCAGTTGAAGCTTTTTAGCAATATCCGATTTATATACCAGTTCTTCCGACCAGTTGATCTGCATATTCCAGCGGTTCTTCCTTGATACCTGTATCTGCCCTTCCTTTTCATACCCGCTCTGATCTTTCAAATGATATTCAAACACTTTACTTTTTTTGGCAGGCTGCACGGTCAAAGAAGCGGGTCTGGGCAAAGGCATTTCTGTATCGGAATACCATTTCTCCCAGTTAGCTGTATCCTGCAAAGTGCGGTAGGTAATAAGCTCATCCGAGCTCACAACAATTTCTGCGCGATAGGTACGGCGCATAGGAATGGTAAACAGAAAAAATAGCGCTATCAAAAGCACTGTTAAAACTATGATTATAATTTTCTTTCCCTGCATGGGTGGGTTTGTTTTACAAGTATTGAATTTTACTGCCCGGCAGCATCACCTGTTTCTTTTAAACATACAGCAATCACTCTAAGGTTAATGCCGGGCCGGATATACATGTAAAATTATGAGCCTTAATGGTTTTTAACGGTTGATTTCGATGATTATACCAAAAGCTTCGATGAAGAGGCGATATCCTTCGTTAAAGCAGCATTGTTTCTGCGGAAAAATGTTTACAGGAACCAGCATTAAGCTAACCAAAATATGCTGTATCATTTTGTGAATGGTCAAAGGTCAATAGTGAATTTCACTATCCCCCTCTCCCCTATTGACACCCTCCCCTCACCATTCACGTCTCACGTTTAACTCAGCACCAGGTTAACCCATAAGATACGCTAACCCGCTGTTGACAGGCTTGCACAAATCGCATATGTTATTGGTAGCAAAAAGCTGCTCAATTAAATTGCGCGCTACCCTGTATTCATCATGAATGGGGCACGGATGGGCAGCAGAACATTTACTAAGCCCCAGCCCGCATTCTTTAAATACCTCATCGCCGTCAATAGCCGCAACAATATTAATGATGGGCTGCTTCAGTTGTTCTTTAGAAATATAAAACCCTCCAGAAGGACCTTTTACGCTGTTGATCACCTTTTGTTTCACCAGGGTTTGCAATAGCTTTCCTACCGTATGCCCGCTGGCATCAATATATTCTGCTATCTCCTTAATTCCTGCGTTGATATGGGTATCGTGCTTTGAAGCCAGGTAAATAACTGCCTTTATAGCGGTTTTACAGGTATAACTCAACATGCGCTATCTGTTTAAGAATTTTCGCCCTTCCTCCGATATCAGGTCGTAGCTCCAGGGCGGGTTAAAGGTAAGATCAACCTGTATGGTATCATCGGGAAAAGTTTGCTGCATGGCCTGCGTTACCCCGTCTACTATAGATTCACCCATAGGACAAAACTGCGTGGTTAAGGTCATTGTTGTATTGATCTTCCTGCCGGGCTCATCAAAATCAATCTGGTAAATTAACCCGAGATCCGCTACATTTAACCCGATTTCAGGATCAATTACATTTTGCAGCGCTGCCATAGCAATTGTAGATTTAATATTGTTGTTGGTTATTACATTCATAACATTGCAGGTTTATGCAGTATTATTTTAAGTACGTTAAAGTTATACAAACCCGCGGCCAGCAATAAAAGCAGGGCACCGGTTTGCAAAACAAAAACAACAGATAATAAAATACCGGCTACAAATAAAACAAACCCGGCCAAATAGCATACAGCCATGCCCGTGAACACCCTGTTGCTGAATAAGTTTTTGGGGTTGGGCGTTTTGCCCAGTCCCGCTTTTTTATGGTACACCTTGTTCCAGATAATAAAAGGCAGCGTTTTAAATGTCATACCCAAAATAATAGCTGTAACCCATCCAAAAAAAACGGTGAAGCCGTAAGCCAGCACTAAGCGGGTATTTTCGCCTGCCACCCACAGACCAATGATCATAATAACCAGTAAAATAACAGGCAATGCCATCATTACCACAGAAAGCACAGATATTTTAAGCTGCTCATCTACCTGTTTGCGTAAACGCTGCCTGTAAGCCTGCCTGCAATAATAACCAAACAGCAGCAGCGCCGCCGTAATAGCGGTAACAGGTAACAGGTAACAGTAAACGGGAGGAGCATATAAAAACAGGAAAGCAAATGCTATCAACCCCAGGTTAATCAGAATATATACCCACCATAGCAACCTGGCATTGGCATATTTTGAAATCAGGAACATGGGTATTAACCGGGAGCCTACACCAATGATCAGCAACAGGAACCATCCAATAATACCCATATGCGCATGCAGAGAAAGGTAATGCAGGGAGTCTTCGGCAAACAGGGGTATGGTAAAATTGTATACCAGCAGCAGCCCAACAACAGTAGTGATCAGCAGCCATAAGCCGGCGGTAAATACAAATACCGCATGCACATTTTCTGTTTTCGATTTAGCCATGCTTATACCCATATTAATGAGGTACACCACAATAGCATCAATAACCAATTCGCCTCCCCGCCTGGCCATCCAGTTCATATTAAAAGTATAAAAGGCATATACCAGCAGCGGAATACCCACGGCTGCCAGCGCAAAAGAAATATAAGCCAATATATTACTGAATAGCTTTCCCTCAATAAGTACGGGTACTAACTGATGACTGGCGCCCAGTATTACCATGGTACCCCAGCCCAGAGCCATGGTATGCGTAACCGCTATTACGTGCGGATGAAAATAATGCCTGCCGAATGCCGGCGCCGAAAAAAACAAAAGCAGAGTAGCAACAAAAAAAGCTATAGATGCATAAGCATAGAAAGGCAAGACCACCTTATAAGAGGTAGTTTTAACCGGATCTGTACTCATAGACGCGCCTAACATACTTAGTCTTTAAATATTAAAAGATGCACTTCCCCGTCGCTGATCTCTTTTATACGGTAGCCGAATTTTCTTTCAGCCAGTTCTGGCAGCAAAAAAACCGGGATGCGTTTATGATAAACGTACAATGCCGTACCGGCAGGCAGGGTTTCGAGCGATTCTAATATTGTCATCATTGGCCCCGGCATTTCCAAATGCCGCACATCAATCGTTTTTATATGGTCTTCAAACTGCTTCAATATTATATCCCATCCTTCATTGCTGCCGGCAGGAGTGTCCTTAACCGGAGTTTCAACATCATTGGTTTTGTAAAAATAAGTTTCCACCCAGTCTTCTTTAATCGTATCGGCATAAGAAACAAAACCCTGCTTTTCTAATAAAGCCATCAATGGGGTTGGCTCAAAACTATTAATGATCTTTAATACCTGCCCGCGCTGTATGGTTTTTACCTGCTGCACAATAATGCTCAGCGGGTCTTTTCCCGAAGCAATAACCGGACGAACATCCAGCTCAACAAGCTGGTTTTTTTTTAATGAAGTTATAAATGCCGGTAATGGCTTTTGGGTTTCTTCCTCTTCAACTGCCGTAACCGCATCCGTTTCAAAGCCCAAAGGCCTGAGCTTCACAAAAAGATCTTCTACCATACACCCGCCTACCTTAGCCGCCATGGACAGGCTGGTTCTGCCGGCCATTACTTTGCGCAGTATAGGGTTACGCAGTTTCTCAAATTTTGGACTAACCGCTATAATCGCATCCAGCGCTGCGGGGTTCTGCTTTAAAATAGCAGCTATTTTTGTGCCGGCATTGATCATCATCATCATTCAAAATATTGAGTATATAAACTGAGCCTTTTATCAATAGCATGAACTATTTTTTGGGCAGATGTGATATCATTAGTTTGCTTCAATTCATTTACATCTCCCAGCAGCGGCTCAAGCCAAAGGTGCAGAACATCGTGATCCGGTCCGCTCATTTTACACTCCCGTATCATCCTGTTTAATTCTTTTTGCAGATCCGAAGCCAGTATGCCGTAATCGGACTGGCTGGCATGGGGCTCGCCTGAGAAGTTTTGGACAATGGTGCGTATAGCCGTAACATTTTCATTAGTGGCCGCATCCGCCTTCCATTTTTGTCCGTTGTTCAGCGCTAACGCGGCTTCATGCGCATGCGTATGCCCCCCGGGCTCTGCAGGCGTTTCACTACCGGGAGAAGAGCTTGAATTACACGCCCACAAGAGACCGGTGAGTATTAAAATCATTGCCGGCTTTTTCATTATCGCTGGTTTTATTGATTGTGTTTTTATTTTTTCTTTCTGAAGACCTGATGATCAGCCGCAGCGACTGATCGTAAGTAACATACTGCCACATCCAGTTCACCAATATCAATAAACGGTTTTTAACCCCGATAATAGACATCAGGTGTACCATGAGCCAGGCCATCCATGCCACAAAGCCCCTCAGCTTTATGCCTGCTGTTTCCGCTACAGCACGGTTCCTTCCTACAATAGCCATATTTCCTTTATCCCTGTACGTAAAAGGCTTCATTTCTTTTTGCAGTACCAGCCGTTTAAAATTATCGGCCAGTTGCACAGCCTGCTGCATAGCAACCGGGGCAACCTGGGGATATCCTCCGGGATGCTTTTTTGTTTGCATCTTTGCCACATCACCCAGCGCAAAGATATACCGGTGGCCTTTTAGCCGGTTGAATTCATCAACGACAATACAATTGCCGGGCAATATATTTTCTGCAGGTATTCCGCTTAACGCTTTGCCTTTTATCCCCGCTGCCCAAATAAGGCAATAACTGTACAGGCTGGTATGATTGCTTAATGCTACCGTATAGCCGTCATAACTTTTTACCGAAATGCCGGTGTGCACTTTCACCCTGAGTGCTTTGAGATAGGACTTCACTCTGGCGGCAGATCCCCCGCTCATACCATTCAATAAACGCGGAGCGGCTTCAATAAGGTGAATATTCATGTTATTAAAGTTCAACTCCGGATAGTCGCGCGGGAGGATCTGCGCTTTCATTTCAGCTATAGCGCCTGCCAGCTCTACCCCGGTTGGGCCGCCCCCAACAATTACAATATTTAATAATGCCGCTTTTTCCTTTTTGCTTGCCGTAATGAGCGCCCGTTCATAGTTCTGCAACAGGGTATTGCGCAACAGCAAAGCTTCGGATACCGATTTCATGGAAAAGGCATTTTGCGCTATATCCTCCATACCAAAATAATTGGTAGCAGCGCCATGGGCCAGCACCAGAAAATCGTACTCCAGCTCTCCCGTTGAGGTAGCTATTTTTTTATTGCCGGGATGAACAGCTAATACTTCCGCGATGCGGATAAATACGTTTTTCTTTTTTTGAAATACTTTACGCAGGGGAAAACTAATGCTATTGGGTTCCACACCAGCCGTAGCCACCTGGTAAAGCAATGGCTGAAACTGGTGGTAATTATTTTTATCTATCAGTATTACCTGGAAGTATGCGGGTGACAGCTTTTTTGCCAGGGTAAGTCCTGCAAAACCCGCTCCCACTATTACCACTCTTTGTTGTGTTGATAACTTGCCGGGAATTTCCATGATATTGCCATTTTAATGATGTTCCCAAAATTATTCCGCTCATTCCGCAGCCCGTTCCGGCTTTATTTATTATGTTTCCTAATCATTAATTCATTACGCCTGTTACTTGATCCTTTTCCGGGATCGCCGCTCGTTCAGACCCTGCCCTATTTTCCATACGAATAACCGAACCATAATGCCAATCGGGGAAATACAGCAATGGTCTGACGGCGGCTCAGGTGGAGGTTAGGGCTCTTCATGGATTCAAATGCTTTTCCAGCGCTATCGCTTTCGGAAACAGGATATTATTTTCAAGATGAACATGGATATGCAGATCTTCTTCAAAATCGTTCAGCATTTTAAACAGGAGGCTGTAGCTGGCACAGGCATCTTCAGGTAAAGCGTAATTATTGCTCAGCGTTCTGATCTCTTCCAGGCATTTGCCTGCAGACTCATGCTCTTCCTCCATCATATGTATAGGATTTTGCACACTGCCAAACTGTACCGCACGTGGCGACTGGCTCCTGTCTTTTGCCATTACCAGTTCCTTAATGAAGGGGAATAAAATTTTTTCTTCCTTCACGATGTGCTCACTCAGTTCTTTATTTACTGCTTCTACCAGTTGCTGAATAGGTATCAGTTCCGGGTGGTGAGCGCCATGCACCTGTGCAACCTTTAAAGCATATCCTTTAATGTCGGGCAATGTTTTGCGTACATAGCTGTGATGCGTGTTCACAATATAATCCGCCAGGAAATCAAGGTTCCAGTCATTGTAGGGTAAAGGACGCGCGGCAGGGTTCTTATCTGCCTGCTGCAGCTCTTTCTCCACTTTAGTTACATCAATCCCCTTTTCCGCACAGGCTTCTTTTACGGTTTTCTTACCTCCGCAACAAAAGTCTAACCCGTATTTCTTAAATACTTCGGCTTTACGCAGATCCTTAGCGGCAATGGCTCCGAGCGTTTCTTCATTTTCACCCGTAATGCGTTTAGTAATGCGTATTTTCCACCATTGCGGACCTTCTTCAAGGTATTCCCATATAAAAATATCACCTCTTTCCCCCAGTAACTGGTAGTAAAGCGGCTTGGGATCGTGGTCGTTATGAATGGTAAGATTTTCCCCCTCTTCCAGTTCATCGAACCGGGCAAAAATGGTAGGATGCTTTTGCCGGGGTTCCAGTAAGGTTACGTTGAGTATGTTTTCTGTTATCGTTTCCATATCTGTGCGCTTTTAAGTTTAGTGTATAGCACAAAGCTAAGCCTTTTTATAATAAAAGTAATTAAATACTTTTATTATTTTGATTTTACAATTTCATGACGGCCTTATATCGCTTTCAGGTAAAATCAAAACCAGGTTGTAACTTGCCAGCCGCTGTAAAAGCATTATTTAATTCAAAAGATCACCATGCAATACCGCATCCTCGGTAAAACGGGTTTAAGCATATCCGCACTGGGCTTTGGCGTTTCGCCGGTAGGCAATGTATTTGAGCCGGTA
The DNA here is from genome assembly GCA_964450515.1 of uncultured Terrimonas sp. GTDB lineage: Bacteria > Bacteroidota > Bacteroidia > Chitinophagales > Chitinophagaceae > Agriterribacter. The sequence continues at coordinate 8,713 of CAYVEI010000150.1, forward strand.
GAAGAACAGGAAGGCATCAACGCTATTCACTATGCGATAGATAACGGCATCAATTTTTTTGACGTGGCGCCGTTTTATGGAGATACGCTTGCTGAAACCAGGCTGGGAAAAGCCCTTGCAGGAAAAAGGCAGGACATTATACTGGCTACCAAATGTTGCAGGTATGCCACTCATTTCGATTTCTCGTACCAGCGGGTGCTGAGCAGCATTGATGAATCATTGAAAAGATTAAAAACGGATTATGTAGACTTGCTGCAGATCCATGACATAGAATTTGGCACGGAAGAGCAGTTGCTCAATGAGGCTATACCCGCAGCATTAAAAGTAAAGGAAAGCGGTAAGGCCCGTTATATAGGATTCACCGGGTTGCCTGTGCGTTACCTGGCGCATATAGCGCAACAAACGAATGTGGATACCGTACTTTCGTGGGCGCACTATAATTTATTGGAAGATGAGATCAATGATGAGCTGGTACCGCTTTCTTTGAAAAGAGGATTCGGTCTGATGAATGCCGCACCCTTTTTACAGCGTATACTAACGGATGCTCCCTTACCTCCCTGGCACCGGTCGCCTAAAGAAATGATCGCCATACAACCGGCGCTGATCGGCCTTTGCCGTGAATATGGACTTGCGCTGAGTGATGTGGCTTTATCTTACGCCATCGCACACCCGCATATTGCAAGCACCATTACCGGCATGTGTGAAGTGGAAAAAGTTAAACAAAATATAGCTGCTGCGGCTCTTGATATTCCTGCTGCGCTTTTACAGGATATCGAGAAGTTGGTAGCGCCTGTAAAAAACAAGATGTGGTTTGAAGGCCGCAACGAAAACAACATACCCAAACAACAATAGTTTTATATGAGAGCTTTAGTTTTGGTTGAGCCCGGTAAAACGGATATCCGCGAAATACCAATGCCTGTGCCAACAGATGAGGAAGTATTGCTGCGCATTGGCATGGTAGGTTTTTGCGGAGGCGATCTGAACGGGTTCAAAGGTCTTTTTGAAATGCAGGAATACCCCAACGTGCTGGGGCATGAAGTGGGCGCCACAATAGAAGCAGCAGGAAAAAATGTGCCGGCTGCTTTTACACCCGGCATGAAAGTTACACTTGATCCGTATTTGAACTGCGGTGTGTGTATTGCATGCCGCAAAGGCCGCCCCAATGCCTGTGTTGATAATAAAACAATGGGAGTAAGACGCCCGGGCGCCATGACGGAATACATTGCGGTGAACTGGAAGAAGTTGCATGCATCAGCAACTTTATCGTATAAAGAACTGGCGCTTGCCGAACCTCTCACCGTTGGCTTTCATGCCGCCAACAGGGGCAGGGTTCAGGCAGGCGACAAAGTATTGGTAATGGGCTGCGGTATAGTAGGACTGGGCGCCATTGCGGGGTCGTTGAACAACGGAGCAGAAGTTTTTGCAGCAGATATAAGCGATTATAAAACCGGGATAGCCAAAGCCGTGGGCGCATCCGCCGCCATTAATACCACTACCAGCAATTTAAAGCAAGCCTTAGATGAATGGACAAATGGCGATGGCCCGGATGTAATTATAGAAGCGGTTGG
>CAYVEI010000150.1:10380-11612 GCA_964450515.1 uncultured Terrimonas sp.
GCCGGTGAAGCATTACAGGACTGGTCGGAAAACAGGGGCAATATCACCAAGATCATGGTTGATCTTACATTGTAAATAAAAAAGATGAAATCTGCGATAACCATAGCGCTGGTGCCCCAAATAAAAAGCGGGCCCTGGGTATTCTGGGAAAACTTAGAAGATTCCATTGCCAAAGCGGCTGCATTAGGATTTGATGCGGTTGAACTTTTTACGGCTTCTGCAACAGCAGTTGATGCCACCCTGCTACAGCAGCTTTCAGACAACTATCGTATACGGATATGCGCAGTTGGTACCGGAGCCGGGAAAGTGGTACAGGGCTTAACGCTCACCGATCCCGATGCGGATATGCGCACCCGTGCCATAGCGTTCATAGGTGAAATGATTGATTTTGGCGCAGTCTTTAACGCGCCTGCTATTATCGGTTCCATGCAGGGCAATATACCGCAGGGCACTGAAAGAACGATTGCTTTGCAATGGCTGAGCGAAGGAATAAATATATTAGCCAATAAAGCAGAAAAGAAAGGCGTACGCCTGATATACGAGCCACTGAACCGCTACGAAACCAATATTTTCAATTGTTTCGCGGATGCCGTTGCCTGGTTAAAAACGCTTGATACAAATAATATACAACTACTGGCCGACCTGTTTCATATGAATATAGAAGAAGCTTCCATACCCGAAACAATCTACCAGTATGGCAGTTATATAGGACATGTACACTTTGCCGACAGCAACAGGCGAGCCATAGGCATGGGACATACCTCCATGAATGATATTGCAAAAGCTTTGCAATCCATATCTTACAGCGGCTACCTTTCTGCCGAAGTGTTTCCCTTGCCCAACAGCGATGCAGCAGCCAGGCAAACGATCAATGCTTTTAATACCTGGTTCAAATAAAAAACGATTATGCAAAAATTTTGTCTTACGCTCGACTTAATAAATGACCCCAAAAGCATTCAGGAATATCAAAACTGGCACAAGCCCGGCGTGGGCTGGCCGGAAGTGCGGCAAAACGACCTGGATGCGGGAATTACCAACATCGAAATATACCGCACAGGCAACAGGATGTTTATGATCCTGGAAACAGACGACAACTTTACCTTTGACAAAAAGAAACAGTTGGACGCCCATTGCGCCAAAGTGCAGGAGTGGGAAGAACTGATGTGGAAATACCAGCAGGCTATTCCCTGGGCAAAGCCCGGCGAAAAATGGGTGCTGATGGAAAAGATATT
>CAYVEI010000151.1:0-11606 GCA_964450515.1 uncultured Terrimonas sp.
TGGTGCTGGTGGCAGGCAGGTCATTGGATCCTAATACTTTTTCCTTGATGCAGGAAGCAAGGAGCATAAATGGCAATGCCAGTAACAGAAGTGTACTTCTCATAAAACGCTTTAGATAACAGGTAAGAAAATCGTGTTTGCATGAGTACCACAGGGCGCTATGCGTATATTTACGTGAAGTAAGAAAGAAAAATGTTTATAAGTTGTTAATAACGCATTCATCAGCACATAATATGCTTTAAGAGCGGCTATTTAACTTTTCATTTATTTTCAATATAATGCTTAAAAAGCTGCAGGTTATTATCCATGTAGGTTTCCCTGAAGCTTTCAGAAAACAAGCCATAGAATTTTTCCCAGGGATACCATTTAATATCTTCATTGATCCACCACTCTGTTTTGGTGAGCAGGCTGTCCTGCGGGTGGCTTACAACAGTAAACCCGCTGGAAAAAACCTGTTTGTTTTTAGATCGTATAATAACAGTTATACTGTCGCGCGCAAATTGCTCTAATTGTATGGAGTTGGGAACGCCATCGCCGCTTATCCAGTCTGCCCGTTGAGGTGATGATATGGTATACCGGGCGGTACTGTCCTGCAAAATGGGGTTCCAGTTTTTCCACTCTTCAATATGCAGCAGGGCAGCCATTACCCTGTTGTGGGAAGCATGTACCAGTACAGACCTGGACACACTTATTTTGGAGGGTAGCAGAAGGGAGAACAACAACAGTATAATGCTAAATATAATAAGTCCTATTACTGCCTGTTTTAATAAACGCATATTGGTTAAGATCAAAAGTTTATCACCATTTCTTTATTCCCATTTAAATGCTTTTACGGCAAGCGTGTAGCCTATTACAGCCCATATAGCAAGTATGCCTAACTGTTTGCCGCAATCTGTTAAATGCGCACCTTCAAAAGCCACGTTACGCATGGCATCGTTTAAATGGGTTAGTGGTAATATTTTGCAAAAAGGCTGCAGCCAGGAAGGGAAGTTATCAATAGGAAAAAAAGTGCCTGCAAGCAAAAACTGGGGCAGGGTAACCATATTAGCTAATGGCGGAATTGTACTTTCGTTTTTAGCTATACCGCTTACCACAAATCCAAACGACATAAAAACAACCAGTCCTGTGAAACTCAATACCAGCAATTCCATAAAAGTGATCCAGCCGTGGATCAATGTAAAATGGAAAAAATAATAGCCCACTAATAATATAACTACCGCCGTTATGAGTTGAAAGATTACGCGGCTCAGGCCTTCACCCAGTACAATAAACGTGCGGCTGACAGGTGTGGCAAAAAAACGTTTTAACACTAAGGTTTGCCGGAGACTGAAAAATAAAAAAGCTACTCCAAACACGCCGGCGCTCAATAAGGAGAACCCGAGTTGCCCCGGTAATATGAAATCAATGGTGCGGTAGGTTCTTCCGGGTATTTTTTCAATATGGTTATTAATGACCGCAATAGTAGGCGTATTCGGATATTTTTGACGATCAATATTTTTGATGACCGATTCAAGAATGGAGCGCAGCACCTGCAGGTTCTGCGGGTTTACCGCCTCCGAACTTTTAAGGTTGATGAAATATGCAGGCGATTCATTATCATTTTTTTGAATGGAGATAATGGCCGTTAGCCTGCCCTTTTCAAGTTCTTCATTGAGTTCAATATCAGGTTTTTCAATGATGCGGATACCCGCTATATTATGGATTACGCTATATAAATAGTGGGTAGTATCCGTACCGGAAGCAAAAGCGGCGCGCAGGGAAACCTTGCCTCCTCCGCTAAAGAAACCAAAAACAAGAATAAATATAAGCGGGAAAGCAAAGCTGAAGGCAACTGCCGAAGGGCTTCTGAAAATAGCGATTAGCCCTGCTTTGGCAATGGCTAACATGGCTTTAAACTGGCTATAGGATTTTAACATGCAATGTATAATTTGCCCGGTAAAGGTAGCGGATTGGAATACATTAATAATTTACTCTACAACAATATCATAAGGCAGCCTGGTTTGTGCGGTACCCACCATTTGCCTGACGCGCTGCAGTTGTTCATACAGTTGGTATTGGCTGTAGCTCAGTTCCTCCCTGATTGCTTTGGCTTTTACTGTTTTGCCGTAACTGTTTTTTAGCATATCCCAGAATGATACGGGCTCAGGGTATTCTCTCAGCGAGTAGTTTGTAAGTTTAGCCATGCCTGCGGCGCAGGCTATGGCGTCGTTCAGTCCGCCAAGGCGGTCTACCAATCCAATTTGCATAGCACGGCTTCCCGTCCATACCCTTCCCTGTGCAATACTGTCAACCAGCAGCATGTCTTTTTTCCGGCCTTCCGATACCCGCGTTTTAAAATCATGATAAATGGTATCTATTGCGGCCTGTATAATTTGCTTCTCTCCTTCGGTCAGTGGCCGAACCATTGTGCCTATATCTGCATAAGGCGTGGTTTTTACCTGGTCGAATGTTACACCTAATTTGTTTTTGAAAAAATCCTGCATATTAGGCACGATGCCAAAAACACCAATAGAGCCGGTAATGGTATTGGGTTGTGCAAAAATGCTGTCGGCCGCGCATGAAATATAATAACCACCGGAAGCGGCCACATCCCCCATGGAAACCACCAAAGGCTTTCCGGCTTTTCGGGCAAGCAGGGTTTCCCTCCATATAATTTCACTTGCCAAAGCGCTGCCACCGGGCGAATTAACCCGCAATACAATAGCTTTAATATTTTTATCCGTGCGGGCTTTTGAAATCAGGGTCCTGAATTCGTCTGAGCCTACCTGCCCTTCGCTTCCCCGGCCATATACAATATCTCCTTCAGCATAAATAACAGCTATCCTGTCGGCTGCATATTTTTTTATGCTGGTGGCCTCAGCATAGCTTCCTATTTGCACAAATGCTATTTTATCCTCTTCTTTAATGTCCAGCCGTTTTCTGATCTCGTCTTTCACCTCATCATCATATTTAACCCCGTCTAATAACTTATATTTTACAGCATCATGGGCTGTTTGTATCATATAGGCGTTGGCATACCCATGAAGCGTTGCGGTATCAATGCTTCTCGCATCCGCAACCGCGGCTAAAAAGCGATGATTTATATCTCCCAGCCATACGGTAGTTTGCAACCGGTTGGCCTCCGTCATCTTTTCTTCGCGCAGCGGTTCTGTGGCGCTTTTAAATTTACCATCGTAAAATATTTGTGGCTCAATTTCAAGCTTCTTTAATGCATTCTTAATGAAAAAAAGCTGGGAAGCAAATCCTTTCCAGTCTATCATGCCTTTAGGATTGCAGTAAATTTTGTCGGCCGCACTGGCAACAAAATAAGCTTTCTGGGAAATCATATCTCCGTAGGCAATAATGAATTTCTTACTCTCCTTAAAATCAAGGAGTGCGTTGCGCAACTCTTCACTTGCAGCAAACCCGTTTGCGTTTTCATTACATTTGATATAAATACCTCTTACCGATGAATCGCTTTTGGCATGTTGAAGGAGGCGAACAACATCATACAGGGAGGTTGAATAGATATCCCTGTCGCCGCTGAGCCGCGCAAGGGTATTGTCTGTTTTTTTATCCTTAAAACTCCGGGAAAGGTCAATAAATAAAACAGATTTTGCTGCTATTGTTGTTTTTTCACTACTGGCAATACTGCCTGCTACAGCAAATAAAATAAGAAACCCAATCAAAGTAAAAACAACCAGCGCCAGCAAAGCAGCCAGAAAAAACTTAAAGAAACTCCTCACGTTAAAAATTTTAATCTGGTAAAAATAGAGATATTTGAAGCCGAAAATTACATACTATCCATGAATAAAGCGTATTTACTGATAGGCGGTAATATGGGCCACAGGAAAAAGCAACTAAAAAAAGCGGCAATGAGGATTGAAAAAGCATGCGGCACAATAGCGCTTTTATCGCATTTTTATGAAACCGCAGCCTGGGGAAAAACCGATCAGCCCCCCTTTTATAACCAGGCACTTGTTGTAAATACCACTTTGCCTCCTATGGAATTGCTTGATGCCATACTGCATATTGAAAGCAGTATGGGCCGGCTCCGGGTTGAAAAATTTGGCCCCCGGGTTATTGATATTGATATTTTGTTGTTTAATGATGCGGTTATTCATTATCCCAACCTGGAGGTTCCGCATCCCCAATTGGCTAACAGGCGCTTTGCTCTTGAACCCCTGAATGAAATAGCTCCTGATGTGGTGCACCCGGTATTAAAAAAAACGATCAGCCGGCTTTTGAATGAATGCCCTGATACATTAGAAGTAAGGAAGCTGGAAAATTAGTGCATAACCCTTTCCGGTTTATTTAAAAGGGTTGTTTAAGTTTGGCTTACTTTATGAATTATCATTTCATTACCATTGAAGGCAATATAGGTGCAGGTAAAACAACCTTAGCCCACCTGCTGTCGAGGCATTTTAATGCAAGGCTGATACTTGAACAATTTGCCGATAATCCTTTTCTTGCTAAGTTTTATGAAAATCCACAACAGAACGCCTTTCCGCTGGAACTTTTTTTTATGGCCGAGCGCTATAAGCAACTTAAAGAGCTGATACATACCCGGGATCTCTTTCAGCGCATAACGATATCGGACTATATGTTTACCAAATGCCTGCTTTTTGCAAAAGTAAATTTGCCGGATGAGGAATTCCTGCTGTACCAGCGTTTGTTCGACATTATCCACCAGCAACTTGTTCAGCCCGACATCCTGATCTATCTGCATACGCCCGTTAGTAACCTGCAGGCAAATATCCGTAAACGCGGACGTGCTTACGAGCAAAATATTCCCGATGAATACCTCTTCAATATCCAGCAAACCTATACGCATTATATCAGGCAACATAATATCAGAACCTTATATGTAGATGCCGGCAAAGCAGATTTCCTGGGCAATGAAAATCATCTGAAAGCGATCATTGATGCGCTTGATAAAGATTACGATGCCGGCCAGTATTACATAGCGCTACCCTGAAAAATTGAAAAGCAATGAGTCTTCAAACCTATTTTAAAACAGGCGCCGCGTTTGAAGCAGTACAAATACCGGAGTTCAGATATTTGATAACCGGGCGTTTTTTATTTATCCTTTCGCTGCGTATGATGAGCACCCTTGTTGGCTGGTGGATATACCAGCTTACCAATGCTCCCTTTGCTATAGGCCTTATTGGTTTGTCGGAAGTTATTCCTGCACTCAGCCTGGCTTTATATGCAGGTCATGTAATTGATATGAGTGAAAAAAGAAAGCTACTCCTTACAGGCGTATTGCTGTATGTGTGTGCCGCTGTTGCATTACTGATCCTTTCGCTGGCATATACAGGAGCACATCTTACACAGCATCGCATAGCCATTTGCATTTACGCAGTAATATTCTGTACAGGCATTGTCCGTGCTTTTGCGGGCCCTTCTTTTAATGTACTGCTTGCGCTGATCGTTCCACGGCGTGTTTTACAAAATGCCATTACCTGGAACCAGGGTGCATGGCTTACGGCATCCGTTATGGGGCATGCCATGGGAGGCTTTTGCATTGCCCTGTTTGGAAACAGCGGAACCTTATGGTGTATTTGTTCGGGTATGCTTGCCGCATTCATAGCGCTGTTTCGCATTAAAAAGAAACCGGCGCTCATACAAAAAAGCGAAAAAAAGGCATGGGAAAGCGTTAAAGAAGGACTGCGGTTTGTTTTCAGAACAAAAGATCTGCTGGGTGCTATTTCATTAGATATGTTCGCCGTGTTTTTTGGCGGGGCTGTAGCTATGGTGCCTGTATTTGCGCGTGATATTTTAAAAATAGGGCCGGAAGGATTTGGTATTTTAAACGGCGCTTCCGATGTGGGTGCTATATGCAGTGTGTTGCTGCTTACTTTTTTCCCAATGAAACAAAAGCAGGGACGGCGGCTCATTATTGCTGTTTCAGGGTTTGGTATCTGTATTATTATTTTTGCTTTCTCCAAATGGTTCCTGCTGTCTTTTTTTGCATTAATGCTGAGTGGTATATTAGATGGGATCAGTGTGGTGATACGGGGTACCATCATGCAATTGAAAACACCCGATGAAATGAAAGGCAGGGTATTGAGTGTAAATTCCATGTTTGTTAATTCGAGCAATGAGCTGGGGCAGTTTGAAAGTGGACTGATGGCAAAAATAATGGGGGTAGTACCGTCAGTTATTTTTGGCGGATGCATGACGTTTTTAGTAGCTGCTGCCACCTGGTTCAAAGCGCCTGAGCTTAGGAAATTAGAATATTAGCTACCGCAGGTTTTCCTCAATTCTTTTATCTATCACCAGTTTTTCGGTGTCGGTTATCTTTACTTTGTTAAAATCCGGGTGCGCGGGATTAATGATAACATTGCATTCAGAAGGAACAATAACAGAAGGTACTTTCAATAAAAGGCTTTTGCCTGCTGTAAGCCACCTGTCTCCCATACGTGTAACGGAAACAGGATACGTGTTCCATCCGGCAGGAAGATCCTTCAGCGTATATTCATCTGTTGAAAAATTACCGGTTAGTTCCAGCGTTATAACCGAAAAATCGGTTCGCAAAATAGCCAGTGGTGTATTGGAAAGTACTTCAAGCAGGGCAAGCGATTTACTTTCGGAAGTATATAAGGCAGCCTTTCCGGTACTGTTCCAGCGCCCCCCGTTAATCCTGGCACCTGTGCCACTCAAATCACGCAGGTATTTATAACTACAGGCTCTGTATAATTTCACGGAAAATGAATTAAGAATATACGCCGTGCTCTATACGGCCCATAAGTTTTAAAACCATACGAACGCCAAATGAAGTATCAAGAAGGCTAATAGGCTTTTTACCACCCAAAGCCATGATGCTGGAATGCAGCCACTGTTGAAGGTTATCAGCGGTTCCAAAAAGATCGAGCCCCTTACTTACTACCTGTGCAATTTCTATAACCCGCTCCGATTTGTACACATCAAGGAGGTCAGAATCATCTTTTCGCTGGATGTTTCGATGCGAAGTATGCAGCAGGGTACTCATGGTATCCATGGTAATACCAAGGTATTGGCTAAGCGACTTTAAAGAAGATTTTTGTACGCCGCTTCGGGAAAGCCGGATGAGATCCATATCATTGAGAGAAGCAACAGAAAGTGGATTATTTTCACCTAAAATAACCCTCATGGTTTCATAACGAACGTCAGCTTCTTCAACAAGAGATTGAGGTGGATCATCTTCGGGAAGGTATTTCTTAGACTTTGCCATATCGGACACTTTAACCAAGTTTACGACTTTTTTACATAAAAAAAAACATTTTGTCGTATTTTATCAGTTTAATTGCTTCTGCTCGTAGTTTGCGGCTATATGTTCTGCTTCGCTTCCAGGAGTTTTTCCAGTACAAAAAAAACGGCAGGACAAAACGTGGAGTTTTTTAAAGTGATCCGGGCACGGTTTATAAGAACATCTTCATTAGTATAGGGAAACCGTTGACAGTCTGAGGGGCGAACATCATAAATGCTACAGCGGTTATCATTGCCAAGGAAAGGACATGGTGTTTGTTTTACCACGTAATCACCCTCCTCATCCAGCCGGAGATAAGTATCAATAAACCGACTTTCTTTCATGCTGAGATGTTTACTGATGCGTTTTATATCCGGTGTTTTAAAGCGGGGAGAGTAGTTTTTACAACAGGCGGCACAATTCAGGCAATCTATAGCCGCAAAAGCAGCTTCATGCAAGTCAGGGAGTTGTTTCAATATTTGATTCTTACCGCCTTTTTGCAGCATCCCGGCATAAGCTTTATATTGGGAAGCAGACCTTTTTTGCCATTGTGCATCCTTCCATTTACCGGATGTAAAAGCTGAACCGTTTTTTGTATGTTCATCCATCAATAAAATATCATTAATACGATACGGCAGATTAAGCAATTGATAAACAAAATGCAAGATACGCCGGATTACATCTGCAATCCGTTATTTTTGCAATCATATTACAATGGAACCCTTACGAGAATATTTTTTGATACTGCTGAGCGCACCGGTATATATTGTGATCATTGGTGTTGAAATATTATTAAGCAATTACAGTCATAAGAAAACATACGGCTGGAAAGACACAGCCCGGAATATTTACCTGATGCTGCTGAACAGCGGGGTAGACCTACTGTTTCGTACCGTATACCTTGTTATACTGGATTATTTTTACGACCGGCACCTGATTTCTTTTGGTAACGTAGTTACCTACTGGTTGTTACTGCTGCTGCTGGAAGATTTTTTATATTACTGGCTGCATCGGTTTGACCACGAAATAAGGTTTTTTTGGGCAGTACATGTTACCCATCATTCTTCGGAGCATATGAATTTTACTGTAGGATTTCGTTCTTCTGTATTTCAGCCCCTGTACCGTTTCGTGTATTTTATTCCGCTTGCCTTACTTGGGTTTAAGCCCTTAGATATCCTGTTTTTATACTCTGCCACCCAAATATGGGGCATTTTGGTACATACCGAGCTCATTAAAAAAATGGGCTGGCTCGAAAAAATTTTGGTTACCCCCTCCCACCACCGGGTTCATCACGCTTCCAATCCTAAATACCTCGATAAGAACATGGGTATGTTTTTAATTATATGGGATAAAATGTTTGGCACCTTTCAGCCGGAGCTGCCCGCGGAAGATTACGAGCCTATCAAATACGGCTTAACAGAACCGCTTACTCTTAAAACCCCGGTTAATATTGTATTTCACGAATGGAAAGCCATTTGGCGCGACCTTCGCCGCAATGATATTACATGGAAGCAAAAAATGGCCTATCTTTTTGGTCCGCCCGGCTGGAGCCACGACGGAAGCCGGCATACCAGCGAAGCGCTGCGGCAACAGGAGAACCGCTTACACAATCTAAACAATAAAGACGTTAAAGACCAGGAAAATCTTTACTGCAATAACGAGCCCTGAACCTGCGATAACCTCAGCCTCTCATTTAGGCTTATCCACAATCATTTACCAGCTTTGCACAATCTGCTTCACATCTGATGCTTTCATCCTAAATTTGCAACTTCTTTTTATAAGAAGTTCAAGTTGTTTATATGAATGTATTTGATTTACAGGCAAATGAGTTCCGTACCAGGCATATAGGCCCCAATAAAGCCGACCGCAAAAAAATGCTTGAAACCATTGGCGTTTCTTCTCTGAATGAACTTATTGAAAAAACAGTGCCTTCCGCTATCCGCATCGCTTCGGCGCCCGCCCTCCCGGCGCCTCAAAATGAATATGAGTATTTACAGGAATTGAAGCAAACAGCACAGCTCAATAAGGTATTTAAAACATATATAGGACAGGGCTATTACGGAACAATAACCCCTTCCGTAATACAAAGAAATGTTTTTGAAAACCCGGGATGGTATACGCAGTATACCCCCTACCAGGCAGAAATTTCACAGGGAAGACTGGAAAGCCTGCTTAATTTTCAAACAGTTGTTGCCGATCTTACGGCATTGCCATTTACGAACGCTTCCCTTTTGGATGAAGCCACCGCCGCAGCCGAAGCAATGTCTATGCTGTTTCATCATATCAATAAAGCAGGCACACCAGCCAGAACTAAGTTTTTTGTAGATACTGCCCTGTTTCCCCAAACCATTGATGTACTTATTACCCGGTCTGCAACAATAGGCGTTGAACTGGTTTTAGGAGCATATGAGCAGGCCGACCCCGACGGCAGCTTCTTCGGCGCTATAGTTCAGTATCCCGATAATAACGGATCGGTAAATAATTACCGGAGCTTTATTAATAAGGTACATGCCGTTAACGGGTATGTAGTAATGGCTACCGACCTGCTGGCGCTTACTCTCCTTACTGCCCCGGGAGAGCTGGGAGCCGATGTGGCTATTGGCTCCGCGCAACGTTTTGGTGTGCCTGTGGGATTTGGCGGACCACATGCCGCTTTTTTTGCTACTAAGGAAGATTTTAAAAGAAACATGCCCGGCCGGATAATAGGCGTAAGCATTGATACGGAAGGCAACAGGGCGCTGAGAATGGCTTTGCAAACCAGAGAGCAGCATATTAAAAGGGAAAAAGCCACTTCCAATATTTGTACCGCCCAGGCGCTGCTGGCCAATATGACAGCAATGTACGCTGTATATCACGGTCCGGAAGGGCTGAAAGCCATTGCAACGCGAATAACGGTTTTGGCAAAAACTTTATCAGACGGATTAAATGAACTGGGTTACATTAATACCAACCATCATTATTTTGATACGCTTAAAGTAGAAGTAAACAGCGCTTCAAAAATAAGATCCATAGCAGAAGCCAATGAAGTGAATTTCAGGTATTTTGATGAAAAGCATGTGGGTATTGCTATAGATGAAACCACTTCGCAAAAGGATGTGCTCAACATCCTTTATATTTTTGCGGAAGCTTCGGGGCATAGCGGGGTATCGCTTACCTTTAGCGAAGACGACTTAACCGACAATATACCGAATTATGCCATACGCAAAAGCAGTTATCTTACTCACCCGGTATTTAATACCCATCATAGCGAAAGTCAGATGATGCGTTATATCAGGCTACTGGAAAACAAAGACCTTTCCCTTATTACTTCCATGATCTCGCTGGGTAGCTGCACCATGAAACTTAATGCCGCCACGGAAATGATGCCCGTAAGCTGGCCGGAGTTTGCGCATATTCACCCTTTTGCGCCGGACTGGCAGGCAAAGGGCTATGCGCATATTATTGATGGATTGAGCGAATATCTCTGCGCTGTTACCGGATTGGATGCCTGCAGCCTGCAACCTAACAGCGGCGCGCAGGGCGAATATGCCGGTTTGCTTACCATAAAGAAATACCATAAAGCTGCAGGTAATGAAAAAAGGGACGTAGTACTTATCCCTGTTTCTGCCCATGGTACCAATCCCGCTTCGGCCGTGTTGGCCGGCATGAAAGTAGTGGTGATAAAGAGTGATGAAGAAGGACATATAGATGTTGCCGATTTAAAAGAGAAAGCAGGCCAATATAAAGATACGCTTGCCGCGCTGATGGTAACTTACCCTTCTACCCATGGCGTATTCGAAGAAAGCATTAAAGAAATATGCGCGGTAATACACCACAATGGCGGACAGGTATATATGGATGGCGCCAATATGAATGCACAGTGCGGCTTAACCTCTCCGGGAACCATTGGCGCTGATATATGCCATCTTAACCTCCACAAAACTTTTGCTATTCCACATGGTGGCGGCGGCCCGGGTATGGGGCCTATTTGCGCTAAAGCACATCTTGCTCCTTACCTGCCTGCTCATATCAACAATTATAACGGAACAATTAAAGACAGCTATTCCTTATTGCCGGATGCGCACGGAGCGGTAAGCGCGGCGCCATACGGCTCAGCCTCTATATTGCTGATCAGCTATGCTTATATAAAGTTACTGGGAGCCGAAGGAGTAAAAGCGGCAACGGAATATGCTATTTTAAATGCCAACTATATGCGGGCAAAACTGCAAAAGTATTTTGATATCCTCTATCTCGGCGCTAATGGCACCTGTGCGCATGAGTTTATTGTAGACCTTCGTCCGTTTAAAGCCGGTTCAGGAGTGGAAGCGGAAGATGTGGCCAAACGTTTGATGGATTATGGCTTTCATGCACCCACCATGAGCTTTCCCGTTGCCGGAACCATTATGATTGAACCTAC
>CAYVEI010000152.1:0-3390 GCA_964450515.1 uncultured Terrimonas sp.
ACTGGTTTCAACACACTCTTCACCACCTCTCCCCTGTGCATTTTTTCAAATGCTTCATGCCATTCGGTTACGGGCCATACGCCGCCGATAATGGGTTGCACATTTAACTGCCCGCTTGCCAGTAAAGCGATCACTCTTTCCCATATTGGCCAGTTATGACTGAAGCTGCCCTGCAGGGTTACATTTTTCTGTACAAGCTGGTCAAGGGAAAAGCCTAAGGGTTGCGGTCCCCAGCCTACTTTAGCAATATGTCCTTTAGGCCGCACCAATTGCATGGCCATTTTTAAAGTAATGCTGGCGCCCGCGGCATCAATGATGCAATCTGCACCCAAACCATCCCGTTGGGTTGCCCATCCTGTGGCATCGCCTATAATGGTTTCACATCCGTATTGCTTTGCAATATCCAGGCGGTGTTTATCGGCTTCCAAACCTACAATAGCCACTTCTGCGCCACAAAGCCTTGCCATTGCTGCACAAAGAATGCCGATGGTTCCGGGGCCCAAAACAATTACCCTGTCGCCGGGTTTCAGCCTGCTGTTTTCTACCACTGCATTAAACGCCACGCAGCAGGGCTCTGTTAAACAGGCCTGCTCAAACGCCAACTGGTCGGGCACGCGGTGCAGGCACCGGGCCGGAACACGTACATATTTTGTCATAGCGCCATTTACGCCATAACCAAAACCCTTGCGTGAAGGATCTAAATTATACAAACCGCTTTTGGTCATGGGGCTGTTGGGGTCTATTACCGCTGCTGTTTCACTTACTACACGGTCGCCTTCTTTCCAGCCTGTTACCCGGCTGCCCAATGCAATAATATGTCCGCCAAATTCGTGTCCTAAAACCACAGGATAATTCACATGCCAGCTATGATCCGCTGTCCACTGGTGCAGGTCGCTGCCGCAAACACCCACATTGGCCACTTCTAATAATACATCTTCTTCGCCGATCTCCGGCTGCGTTATTTCACGGATCTCAACTGATCCTTTTTCGGGTGCATAATTAACTACCGCTGCTGATTTCATATGATTTGAAATTTATGATCTGAGATTTGATATTTCAAACCCAGGAATCTTGTTATCGTATATGTTTTAAAATGTTCTATGGAGCTACCTGAATGGAGCCAGCCTTCCGTAATGACATCACAATTGGCTTCCATAGCAGTAATGCCTGAATAAAAACGAAAGCCATCATTTCAAATTTTAAATCTCAAATTTCAAATTATCTTCCCACATCCCCATACGCATGTATTTTTTCGCAGATCAGGCGAAGGGAACTTTCGAGGTCGCCATCGGCGGTTTTAAACGCATCGGCATCAATGGTAAGCGGTGCGCCCAGCACTACTAACGGCGCCCCATACTCGGGGCAACGGATGGCTTGCTCCAAACTCAGTCCGCCCACGGCCTGCACGGGAATAGTAACCGCATTTACTACTTCACGCAACTGATCCAGCGGACTGGGCATGCGTTTACCCTGCGCCGCTATACCACGTCTTTCGTCGTAACCGATATGATGGATAACATAATCACAACCCAGGTCTTCCAGCCATTTACCGGCCGCAACCATATCCGGGCATCCCAGGTTATCGCCCATTACTTTGGCACCAAAATCTTTTCCCGCCTGCACCACGCATTTAATGGTTTCTTCATGCGCTCTTGCCATCACCACCACATGTGTAGCGCCCGCCTTTGCCATCATTTCGGCTTCAAGATAACCGCCATCCATGGTTTTTAAATCGGCCACAATGGGAATGCCGGGGAAAGCCTCCCGCAATTTTTTTACACCATGCAGGCCTTCTGCAAGGATCAATGGCGTTCCCGCTTCCAGCCAGTCTACACCGGCACGCATGGCCAACGCGGCTGTTTCAAGGGCTTCATCAATATTCGTGAGATCTAAAGATATCTGAACAATGGGTTTCATACTACAATATTTAAACAAATCCTTTTATGGTTTTACGCCAAATATAAGCTATTCGTAAAGAGTTTATTTTAATGCGTATATACTCAACCCCGGTATTGTTTTTGGAAGAACCGGTTGATCATGCCACTGCTTTTTCTGTCCGGAACATGCGGTAAGCCAGTATGGTGCTGCCCAGCATGAGCATAGCGCCCAGAAGAAAAGGAGCTCCGGGAAAATAAACAGGCGCACCCTTTTTGGTAAAGTAAGCAAACAGGTTGGTCATAACAGGCGGACCAATAATAGTAGTGGCGCTCATAAGGCTGGTTAAAGCGCCCTGCAATTCACCCTGCTCATTGGATGGCACATGATTGGAAATTACGGCCTGCAATGCAGGGCCGCAAATACCGCCCAGGCAATAAGGAATTAAGAACGTAAACATCATCCAGCCCTGCCAGGCAAAGGCAAACAATATTAAGCCAAGCGTGTAAAATGCCAGCCCCACGTAAATGCTTTTTTCGTTGCCCAGCTTAGGATTAACAATACGTATCAATCCTCCCTGCACCAGTCCTACCAGCAAGCCTACCACGCCAAGCGAAATGCCCACCATTTTTTCATCCCATTTAAATTTTTCCATATTAAAAAAGGCCCAGGTGCTTTGCACTGAATGCATAGCAATATAGATCAGCATAAGAGAAACGATCAATCCGCCCAATGCAGGGTACTTTCGCAAATGCATAAGCGAACCCATAGGGTTGGCACGCTTCCAGCTAAAGCTGCGGCGGTTTTCTTTACCCAGCGATTCGGGCAAAACAAAATAACCATACAACCAGTTCATCAGCGATAAAATAGCGGCTGCAATAAAAGGAACGCGGGGTCCCATACTGCCCAGCAAACCACCGATCACAGGGCCTATAATAAAACCCAGTCCAAAGGCAGCGCCGATCATACCAAAATTCTTGGCCCTGTCTGCCGGCGCACTGATATCAGCTATATAGGCCGAGGCTGTTGTAAAGCTGGCGCCTGTTATGCCTGCAATAATTCTGCCCACGAACAGCCAGCCGATAGTAGGAGCAATGGCCAGCAATAAATAATCAATTCCAAAACCAAAAAGAGAGAACAACAATACCGGGCGCCTCCCATATTTGTCGCTCAGATTACCCAGCACAGGCGCACATATAAACTGCATTATGGCAAAAGCAAACGTGAGCCAGCCACCCCAGCGCGATGCGGCGCTCAGGTCGCCATGGATCAATTCTTCAATGAGCCTGGGCATTACCGGTATAATGATACCAAAACCTATAACATCAAGAAGCAATGTGATGAATATAAAACCTAAGGCTGCTTTTTTTGAGAGAGGCATATTTAATTTGAAAATGTGAGGATTTGAAAATTTGAAAATGCCCTTATACCCTATACCTTCTACCTCACACCTTCACAGCAAAAAGTAAAAAGATGAAGCTTTTATCTTTCCTTTTGTTTCCCGTCTCTCCCTGC
>CAYVEI010000152.1:3490-5244 GCA_964450515.1 uncultured Terrimonas sp.
TGCAACCATCTCTCACCAATCTCCCAACTCCTGCACACCGTGAGCATATTTTGCTTCATGATCAAGCAGCCATTTTTTGCGCCACAGATCGCCACCATAACCTACCAGGCTGCCATTGGAACCAATTACACGATGACAGGGCACTACAATACACAATTGATTTTTCCCATTGGTGGTTCCCACCGCACGAATGGCTTTTACATTGCCTGTTCGTTTGGATAATTCCAAATAAGAAATGGTTTTACCAAATGGTATATCCAGCAGCGCATTCCATATTTTTTGCTGAAACGCGGTTCCATCCTGGCTAAAAGGGAAATCAAATGCACGACGCTTCCCTTCAAAATATTCATCCAGTTGGGTGGTACAAGCTTTCACAATAGCACTGTTTGCATTACCGGTCATTTCATTCTCTCCCAGCTTGGGTCCTTTCCACGCGTTTACAAACAGTATGGCATGAATGGCTTCACCGGAGCTTTTAATTTCCAGCACACCAACAGGAGAAGTATAATATGTTACGCACAAGCCGGTTGCTATCATTTGATTAATGCTTTCATCACAAGCCGGCAAATTTAATGCAATTCTTATCCTATCTTACTACCGTTGATAACTTTTTGCTGCGGCTGCAGCAACACCACATCACTTGTATCGGTATACACGCCCAATACGAGGCATTCGCTGAAAAAATTGGCGATCTGCTTAACCGGGAAATTTACAACAGCAATAACCTGTTTGCCAACCAGCTCATCTGTGTTATACAGCGCGGTGATCTGTGCGGATGACCTTTTTAAACCCAATGCACCAAAATCAATGGTAAGCTGGTACGATGGCTTTTTTGCTTTGGGAAACGGAGCAGCTTCTATAACCGTTCCCACCCTCATATCCATTTTTTCAAAATCGTTCCACGAAATATCCATAGCATACAAAATTGCCGGTAAAGCTAAAAAGAGCAATTGATATATCCCCTGGTAATGGTTATTTGTTACAGGATAAGTGTCTTATGGATATGCGAACATCCGGAGGAAAACAAAAGCAATTTGGGGCTGTGAACCAAGGTGCAAAGCCTGGCTGCGGTTCCGGCTATACACTGTACCCCTGTGCGGGGTGCCGTTCCTATCCGGCAGCCGTTCGCCTACAGAACAACAAGGGAGCTGACGATTATACAGGCGCCGGAAGCAATTTAAAAAATAGAGCAACATTTTAGGCTAAACAACATTATTGCATTCTGAAATTGGGTATATTCATACTTCATAAAATCATAAAAATATGGCTGCAAAATCTGCTACCGACCTGGTAAAAGAAGCCAAACAGCAAATTGAGAATCTTACACCCCAACAGGTTAAGCAGGAACTATCAGACGGGAATGCTACGCTGATAGATATCCGGGAAAGCGAAGAGCTAAAAGAAAACGGTAAAATACCCGGTTCGGTGCATGCGCCGAGGGGTATGCTCGAATTTTATGCCGACGCTTCACTCCCCTACCACAGGCCTGAATTTGATAACAACAAAAAAATTATCCTGCATTGTGCTTCGGGTGGACGTTCGGCGCTGGCTGCAGTTACTTTAAAACAAATGGGCTATGAAAATGTAGCGCACCTTGATGGTGGAATTAAAGCCTGGAAAGAAGCAGGAATGGATACAACAGCATAAACTACAAAGGCATTTATTGTTCGACCCTTTTAGGGTCGCAATACTTTTATCGCGGAGTTATAAACCTTAGACCCTTTCAGGGTCAACACAGGTCTGTATGTGTAAGT
>CAYVEI010000152.1:5344-11487 GCA_964450515.1 uncultured Terrimonas sp.
ACAGATGCTTCGTTCCCGCCGCGCCGGCGGATTCAGTATGATAAGCAGGGAACGCTTTGTTCGGCTATACTACTGACGGTCATTTCGATGCAGCCTGGCTAAAAGCGCAGGGAGGGAGGAATCTGTATTCGCTCCGAATGTTTAGTCTTTATCGGGGTTAAAAGCGGGAGGCATATTATTTTTTTGAGCTATGAAATTCATCAACATATGCAGCCAGGTGTAAAAGGGGAAGCAGGCCTTCTAATTCTTCTTTTGTTGCCGGCATGTCATGAAAGTCGTAGCTGCGCACTTTTGTAACACAATCGTATTCACCAAGAATATTATCAAGCAAAAGCAGTGCACCGTAGGCTACCTGGTTATAGTTTTCTTCGGTTATGCCCTTTGCATAAATGATCAGGTCAAGCGTGTCGCCATCAATTACGGGAAAGAACTTCATTTGTTCAGGGTCTAATTCGTGGTTCTGCGCTTTCAGTTTCATTCCACTTACCTGCTCAGGGGTCATTCTTTGGCGGAAAGCGATGAACTTCCATCCTTTGATCGCAGGCGCCCTGGCGATAATATTTTTAACAAGGCCAAACAGGTCTTCATTTCCATCGGCAGAAACCGTCATATAAATAATGCCGTTTTGGGGTGGCTCCAGCTCAATAGCAAGACCCGGCTGAATTTTTTTTGCCTCTGCAAGCATTTCAGTTAAATGCCTGTCGGGATCGGCTTCAAATTTCCTGAGCCGCTTTTGGTTTGCTTTGAACCATTTCCAAAAATTTTCGATGGTATCTTTTTTAACAAAATTCCGTGGCGATGGGTTTCCGGCTGTACAAATTGTTAATCCAAAGAAAATTGCGGCAATAAGTATTAAAAGTTGCTTCATGGCGTATCAAAGTTAAAAACTATTCTTCTTCCTGCTGTTGTTTTAATGCCGTTCCGATATTGCTTTGATTTGCTTTTCTGCGGTACAATAGCGCATTTGAACCCCACAGGAAGGAAAGGAGCTGACGAAGGATGCATCTGTATTTGCTCCGGTTAACTAAAACCCAAAGCCATAAACCAACAAACTACTTACAAACCTCCCAACTTCTTCCTACCTTAACGTAAAATTTTTAACTATGCCTGCCCATACGAAAAATAATTCCCGCAGAAAATTCATCCGCAACTCAGCGCTTGCCGCTTCAGGTTTTTTTATTGTTCCCCGTCATGTATTGGGCAGGGGATATATGGCTCCCAGCGATAAATTGAATATCGCAGGTATTGGCGTGGGCGGCAAAGCCGAGGTGAACCTGCCTTATGCTTTTAATAAAGGATCAGACAATATTGTTGCGCTCTGCGATGTAGACGACCGCCAGGCAGTAAACGGCCGCAAGCGATGGCCCAAAGCGCCCTACTATAAAGATTTCCGGCAAATGCTGGAAAAGGAAAACAAAAATATAGATGCAGTAATTATTACCACACCCGATCACATGCATTTTGTGCAGGCCATGGCCGTTATGCAGTTGGGCAAGCACGTGTATTGCGAAAAGCCGCTTACCCACGATATTTACGAAGCCCGTATGCTTACCCGCGCCGCGGCAAAATACAAAGTGGTTACGCAAATGGGCAACCAGGGCAGCAGCGGCGATGATACCCGGCTTATTGAAACCTGGGTGCAGGATGGGTTGATCGGTGATGTGCATACCGTTCATGTATGGACGAACCGTCCTACCTGGCCGCAGGGTATTCCTACACCTAAAGGAAAATTTGCGATGCCAAAAGAGGTTGACTGGGAACTATGGCTCGGCACTGCTCCCTACAGGGAATTTAACCCTACCTACCTGCCGGCCATATGGCGGGGCTGGGTTGATTTTGGAACAGGCTCACTGGGTGATATGGGCTGTCATTTTATTGATGTACCCTACCGCACATTGAAGCTGGGCTATCCTGTGGCAGTGGAAACCAGCGTGGGCTCCGTATATACGGGTTTCTTCCAGGAAGCCATTTACCCCGACAGCTATCCCCCATCCGCAAAAACGCATATCCGGTTCCCCGCAAGAGAAAACATGCCGGCTGTTGAAATGGTGTGGTACGATGGCGGCATCCGTCCTAAACGACCTGTTGAACTATTACCCGATGAGGAAATGGGCGAATACGATGGCGGAATTATTTTTGAAGGAACCAAAGGCAAGATCATGGCCGGGCTTTTCGGCCGTAACCCAACGTTGCTGCCTACCCGAAAAATGAAGGAAACGGAACTGCCCAAATCGAAGTTCGATTTCGTGGAAGGTGGTACCGAAGGGCACCAGCAGCAATGGGTAAAGGCATGCAAACAGGGGTATGGCGCCTATACCAGCTCTTCGTTCGATAAATCGGGCCCCTTAACGGAAACCGTACTCATGGGCAACCTGGCCGTACACAGCTATAACCATTTTGAAACCGATGCCAAAGGCAACCGCAAGTTCAATGGCAGAAAACAACTGCTCTGGGACGGCGAAAACATGCGCATTACCAATTTTGAACCGGCTAACCAGTTTGTAAGAAGAAAGTACAGGGGAAGCTGGGGGTAGTAAGTGGTAAGTGGTAAGTAGTAAGTAGTAAGTGGTTAGTGGTCAGCTTCTGAAGGCTGAAAGCTCATACCTCATGCCTCACACCTACTTAAACAAATTATACCGCATCCCAAAAAATCCTCTTATGCCCTGCAACGGTGCATAATTATAAGCGGGATCGAACGTATAGCCATGAGGGTTAGTTACGGGATCGTTCACGTATTTATTAAAAGGATCAAAGGGCCGCATGATGGGATCTTCCGGCAAAAAATTAAAAATATTCTTTACACCACCGTACAGTTCCATGCCATTTTCCAGCTTTTTGGAAAGCTGCAGATTGGCTATGCAAAACCAGGGTGAATATTCCGGCCGGTAATCACCGGGTAAAACGGGCAGCCGCATCGGCCCCTCCCATTTACCTGTAAAATCAATGGCAATCCCGTAAGGCAAAGCATAGCTTACTACAAAATTCCCCGACCATTCCGGCGCATTGAGCTGGATTTGTTTACGCGGCAGGTTCAGCCTGTCTTCTATTGAATACACATTCATATAGGTTACCCCGGCTAATATTTTTAAAGGAAAAGTGAAGCTGACATCTGCATTCAGCGCAATGCCCCGCGATATCGCATAGCCATCAAGGTTATCATAAATGATCTTACCCGGGTCTGTATCAAAATCGCCGGTGATCTTGTTGGTAAAATAAGAATAGAACCCCGTAATATCCAATCCCGCAAAGGCATCCTGCATGGGAATTTTTAATACATAGTTAAGATTGCCATTGTACGACCTTTCGGGCTCAAGCGCTTCGGTGATTACTACTTCCCTTGCACCGGTTAAAGCGGCATGATCTTCCGTAAATAAATTTACCACCCGGTAACCTGTGCCAAAGCTGGCCCTGAGGGTATTGCGGCTGTTGGGGGCAAACTTATACGCTATCCGCGGCGAGTGCACGTTGCCGTGATATGTATTGTAATCGTAGCGGTAGCCTGCAAGCAAAGTGCTTTTTTCACTGATCATCCATTCATCCTGCACAAAAATACCCGGCAGCGGTGTACGCGCGGCGGCATTCTTTAATCCATCTGCCGATGCGGTAGCGGGCGTATTATCATCATAAAAAGTATAGCGGTACGAACCTCCCAATAAAAAGTTGTGCCTGCTCCCCCACTGCTTATCCCAGTACATTTGCGCAAACAGCACCTGCTGTTCGGCCATATAGGGCGTAACGCCATACCACGAATCCTGCTGATGCCTGTTATAAGAAAATTGCGTCATTATTTTTTCTTTTACGGGCAACTGGTACATGCCTGTGAGTTCCCACCGTTTGGTGTAAATGCTTTCGCCGTAAATGCTATCGCTGCCCCGCCAGGTTTTGTTCCACTCCATTTGTCCGCCCCACCGGTTTTCCCATACATATCTTAAGGCGAGGCTTGCCACGCGGTTATCTTTTCTTTGTGCATTCCATTTATTAAATACGGATATACGATCCTGCAGGGTGATATCCGTGAACCCGTCTTTATTTTTATCTGCCGGGTGCCGGTAGTTGAAATAATTGATGCCCAATAACCCGGTAACCTTCCCCATTTTAAATTTTGCTGAAACATCGGCGCTGTATTCGCGCCAGGAAGTAGCAAATACATCGGCACTTACAATGGGTGCTTTAAGCGGGTTTTTGGTAATTACATTAATGATGCCGCCCATGGCTTCTGAACCATACAAGGAAGAGCCCGGGCCTTTTACTACTTCAATGCGTTCAACAATGCTGCTGGGAATACCATTTAAGCCGTACACGGTTGATAAAGCGCTTACAATAGGCATACCGTCAATCAATATCATGGTATAAGGGCCTTCCATGCCATTAATATGTATATCGCCTGTATTACAAACATTACAGTTGAGCTGCGGCTTTACCCCGTTTACCATGCCAATGGCTTCAAAGAGGCTGGGTGTTGGATTCTTTTGAAAGAGCTTAGGTGTGATCACTTCCACAGGAACAGGGCTTTGCATACGGCTCACTTCTTTCATGGTTCCCGTAACTACAATTTCCGACAGGTCGGCTGCAACAGGCTGCAATTCGATGATCAGCAACACATCCATATCGTTTCGAAGGCCGATCTCCCGCGTAACAGTTACAAAGCCTACAACAGATACCTGTATGGTAACGGCTTTTTGCTGAATACCAGCTATACTAAAATAGCCTGCCGAATCGGTAACAGCACCCAGGTGGCTTTGCAGCACACGCACCGTTGCCCCGCTTAGCGGTTTACCGGCCGCCATTACCCTGCCCTTTACAATTACCTCCTGCCGGGCAATAAGCGCAGTTGAATAAAGAAAAGAACCTATAAGCAAAAGCATATATTTCATACCAATCTATTGATTTCAATGGTAAAAATAATAAGTTAGATTAAGCTAACAAAATTATTCTACACATTTATTTCTTCCGTACGTTTGAGCAACAATACCTGCCACAGGCTTCATAGCAAGTCGGAGTACCGGGTTTATCGCTATTTCGTTTTACTATTCAGGTAAAGAAAGGAATCTTTTATCTTTACCGGATGGTTTCACTTACAGAAGAAAATTACCTGAAAACGCTTTACCGGCTTGCACAGGAAAACCAGGAAATTTCGGTAAAAAACATTGCCGAAAGCCTGAACATTAAAATGCCTACGGTAAACAGTATGGTAAAGAAGCTGGCTGAAAAGAAGTTTATAAAGTATGAAAAATACAAGGCCATAGAGCTTACCGAAAAAGGCAGGAAGCAGGCTTTGTATATTTTACGCAAGCACCGTTTAACGGAACTTTTTTTATCGGAGGTAATGAACCTCGGATGGGAGGAAGTACATGATATAGCCGAGCAGATCGAGCATATACAATCCGACAGGTTTTTTGACCGCATTGATGAAATGCTTGGTAACCCCCAATTTGATCCGCATGGGGAGCCCATTCCCGATTCGAACGGAAAATTGCCGGTATACCAGTCATTCCCCCTGTCGGACGGGCAAATCAATAAAGTTTACAAGTTAGCAGGTGTGGCCAATCATGATGCCTCTTTTCTTCAGTTCCTCGATTCGCTCGGACTTACGCTGGGCGCCTCCATTGAAATAAAAGAAATACAGGAATTTGATAAATCAATGGGGGTAAAACTCAACAATAAGAACAAAACCATTTTTAGCTTTACCGTATGCCGGAATTTAATGGTAGTGTAGGAGGAAGCCTTATTAGATGAAGCCCGAATATTTAAAGTCCGGAATCCGAAGGCAAGCACCAAGAACCAAATCACAAAAACCAAACTTCCCTGCCGGCAGGCAGGTCTCAAATCTCAAACTCCCTCATGCTTGAATTCGAAACACTTTACAAATTTCTTGACCTGGCAGGTACTTTCGCATTTGCCATCAGCGGCGCCGTTGCGGCTAAACAAAAGGGATTGGATATGTTTGGAATTTTTGCTGTAGCTTTTACCGTTGCCTGCGGCGGCGGAATAATCCGCGACCTGTGCATTGGCGCTATTCCACCGGTTGGATTATCCGACTGGCGGTATCTGGTGACCGCCATGCTGGCGGCATTAATGACCATGGGATTGCATGCGCTGGTGGAACGGCTGTACCAGCCTGTATTGCTGTTTGATGCGCTGGG
>CAYVEI010000153.1:0-11329 GCA_964450515.1 uncultured Terrimonas sp.
AAAGAAAGATATTAACAACTGTTAGTATTTTTTAGACAAGAAATTGATTTGTTACATTTTTTTAGTACTTTTATGCCCTTGCCTGCCATATATTTAAATAATATTTAAAAATTCTCTTCTTTTTTTGATTTTATTATAATAATTCCTGGTCTATGGTTAGAAACGGTTTGTACAGGGCGGAATTTGAGCGCGATGCCTGTGGTGTAGGATTTGTGGCTAATATTAAAGGCAACAAATCTCATAAGATCGTATCGGATACGCTTACCCTTCTTGAAAATATGGAACATCGTGGCGCCTGCGGATGTGAAAACAATACAGGTGACGGTGCGGGTATTATGATCCAGGTACCGCATGAATTCTTTTTCGCCGAGTGTGTAAAATTAGGGGTACACCTGCCGGCTTTCAGCCGCTATGGTGTGGGTGTAATTTTCTTTCCCAAAGCAGATAAAATACGGGAAGAATGCCGTGAAATATTTGCACGGGCTGCTGAAAAGCTCGGCTTAGAAATCCTCACTTACCGCAAGGTTCCGGTAAATACTACCGATATCGGTCCCACCGCCCTTTCGGTAGAACCCGAAATTGAACAGGTATTCATTGCCTGCCCGGATCATATTCAAAACCCGGAAGACTTTGAACGCAAGCTGTTTATACTCCGTAATTACGCTACGCATACCATTAACAATACGGTAAAAAAAGACAGCATTGGCTTTTATATTGCCTCCCTTTCTTATAAAACGGTTACTTATAAAGGGCAGCTAACCAGCATGCAGGTGCGTACTTATTTTCCTGATCTCAGCAATAAGAGAGTAGTAAGCGCATTTGGACTTATACATTCCCGTTTTGCTACCAATACTTTTCCTTCCTGGAAACTGGCACAACCGTTCCGCTTTATAGCGCATAACGGGGAGATCAATACGCTGCAGGGTAATTTGAATTGGCTGAAAACCAATGAGAACGGACTGTCTTCTCCTTATTTCAGCGAGGAAGAAATGGATATGTTGTTGCCTATTGTAGCAAACGGGCAGTCTGATTCGGCCTGCTTAGATAACATGGTAGAATTATTAACATTATCCGGCCGGTCTTTACCGCATGTAATGATGATGCTGATCCCGGAAGCATGGGATGATAATGATAAAATGGATCCTGTAAAGAAAGCATTTTACGAATACCATGCAGCCGTTATGGAACCCTGGGATGGTCCCGCGTCTATATCATTTACCGATGGAAAGATTGTAGGCGCCACATTAGACCGGAACGGGCTGCGCCCTTCACGCTTTTGCGTTACGCACGACGACCGGGTGATCATGGCCTCCGAAACAGGCGCCTTACCTGTTGAACCGCGTATAGTAAAAAGCTACGGCAGGCTTCAGCCGGGAAAAATGTTCGTGGTGGATATGGAGCAGGGCCGGATCATCAGCGATGAAGAATTGAAACAGGATATCTGCTCGCAAAAACCTTACAGCGACTGGCTGAATCAGTATAAGATCCGGTTAGAAGAACTGGCTTCGCCCCGCGTAACCTTCACCCATCTGTCTGAAGAATCTGTTTTTAAATACCAGAAAGCATTCGGCTATAGTACAGAAGATATAGATATGCTTGTAAAGCCGATGGCGCTTGAAGCCAAAGAGCCCGTTGGATCCATGGGAACAGATGTTCCACTGGCCATCCTTTCAGATCAGCCACAGCATCTCAGCAGCTATTTCAAGCAGCTATTTGCGCAGGTAACCAATCCGCCTATTGATCCTATACGCGAACGCCTGGTAATGAGCCTGGCATCGTATGTGGGCAATAATGGCAACCTGCTGGTTGAGGAGCCCCATCATTGTCATGGGGTTGCACTTAAGCAACCTATACTTACCAGCACCGAGCTCGAAAAATTGCGCAGTATTGATACCGGCATCTTCCAGGCAAAAACCATTCAGTGTTATTTCAGATCAGACGGCAAACCCGGTTCAATGAAAGCAGCATTAGACCGTATTTGCCGTTATGCGGTAGATGCGGTGGAAGATGGCTTTGAAGTTATTATTCTGTCGGACAGGGCCATAGATTCGGACCATGCCGCTATACCCTCCCTGCTCTGTGTATCTGCCGTACATCATCATCTTATCCGCAAGGGATACCGCGGCCAGGTAGGCATTGTAGTAGAAGCCGGCGATGTGTGGGAAGTGCATCATTTTGCCTGTTTGATAGGCTTTGGCGCAACGGCTATAAACCCTTACCTGGCACTGGCAACTATCCGTACCATGAAAGCCACCGGCAGGTGGGAAACCGACCAGGACTGGTACACCTTGCGTAAAAATTATGTAAAAGCGGTATGCTACGGCTTGCTGAAAGTATTCTCCAAAATGGGTATTTCCACCCTCCAGTCTTACCAGGGTGCGCAGATATTTGAAATATTAGGATTGAACCAGGATGTGGTAAACAAATATTTTACAGGTGCGGTAAGCCGTGTGGCAGGCATGGGGTTAGATGAAATTGCCAAAGAGGCGCTCGCCAAGCATGCACTTGCATTCAATCTTAAAAATATTCCTGTTGATCGTTTGTCCGTTGGCGGTATATACCAGTGGAAGCGTAAAGGGGAGGTACATCTCTTTAATCCGCAAACCATTCATTTGTTGCAGTATTCCACACGGATGAATGATTATAATGTGTTTAAAAAATACAGCAAGGCGGTAAACGACCAGGGCGAAAAAGCCTGCACATTGCGCAGCCTGTTCCGCTTTAAGCGTAACCGTCCTTCAATTTCCATTGATGAGGTGGAGCCGGCTGAAAATATTTACAAACGTTTTGCCACGGGCGCCATGTCATTCGGTTCTATTTCCTGGGAAGCGCATACCACGCTGGCTATAGCCATGAACCGCCTCGGCGGCAAAAGCAATACCGGTGAAGGGGGTGAGGATGAAAGGAGGTATGAGAAGCTGGCCAATGGCGATTCTATGCGCTCTGCCATTAAGCAGGTTGCCTCTGCCCGTTTTGGCGTTACCAGCTTATATCTTACCGAAGCCGATGAACTGCAGATAAAAATGGCGCAGGGCGCAAAACCCGGCGAGGGCGGGCAATTGCCCGGCCATAAAGTAGACGACTGGATAGGAAGAGTGCGTCATTCCACGCCCGGCGTGGGATTGATTTCTCCCCCGCCACATCATGATATTTATTCTATTGAGGATCTGGCTCAACTGATATTTGATTTAAAAAACGCCAACCGTGGGGCCCGCATCAATGTAAAATTAGTATCAAAGGCCGGTGTAGGCACTATTGCTGCCGGCGTTGCCAAAGCAAAAGCCGATGTGATACTCATAGCAGGCTTCGACGGTGGAACGGGGGCATCACCCGTAAGCTCCATCAAGCATGCCGGTTTGCCCTGGGAACTGGGACTGGCGGAAAGCCATCAAACATTAGTAAAGAACCGTCTCAGGAGCCGCGTGGTTTTGCAGGCCGACGGGCAAATGAAAACGGCGCGCGATATTGCTATCGCTACCCTGCTTGGGGCCGAAGAATGGGGTGTGGCAACTGCTGCATTGATCGTAGAAGGTTGTATCATGATGCGTAAATGCCATCTCAACACCTGCCCGGTAGGCGTGGCTACGCAGGATCCCGAATTGCGCAAAAGGTTTACCGGTAATGCCGATCATGTAGTGAACTTCTTTAAATTCCTTACCCAGGACCTGCGTGAGCTGATGGCTGAGCTGGGATTCAGAACCATCAATGAAATGGTGGGGCAGGCAGAATGTTTGGAAAGAAGAGAAGGCATTAATCACTGGAAGTATAAGAAGCTGGATCTGTCTCCCATATTATATAAAGAGCCCGCTCCCGAACAGGTAGGTTTATATAACCAGGAAAAGCAGGATCATGGACTGGCAGAGGTATTAGACTGGCAGTTGATTGAAAAAGCAAAGCCGGCGCTGGAGCAGCGGGAACGGGTATATGGAGCATTTCCGATCCGTAATATTGACCGTACAGCAGGCACCATGCTCTCTAATGAAATTACCAAACGCTATCGCGCGGCGGGATTGCCGGACGATACGATTCACTTTAAATTTACAGGCACAGCCGGGCAAAGCTTTGGCGCCTTTAACACTAAGGGGGTTACGTTTGAACTGGAAGGTGATGCCAATGATTATTTTGGAAAAGGCCTGAGCGGCGCCAGACTTATTGTATATCCTTCAAAAGAAGCCGGGTTTGTTCCCGAAGAAAACATCATTATCGGTAACGTGGCTTTTTATGGGGCTACCTCCGGCGAAGCATTTATCAGGGGCAAGGCAGGCGAGCGTTTTTGTGTAAGAAATTCGGGCGCTAATACGGTGGTAGAAGGCGTGGGGGATCATGGTTGCGAATACATGACCGGGGGCCGCGTAGTAATACTGGGCGATACCGGCAGAAATTTTGCCGCGGGTATGAGCGGAGGCATTGCTTATGTATACGATGTAAAAGGCCAGTTTACGGAAAACTGTAATCCCGAAATGATTGATCTTGATCCGGTGATCAATGGCGAATCGGAAGAGCTGTTTGATATGATAAGCAGGCATTATGCATTTACCGGAAGCGCCGTCGCCAAATTCATTATAGATGATTTTGACAACCAGTTGAAGAATTTCATAAAAGTATATCCCAAAGATTATAAAAAAGCCGTTCAGAAAGCAAAGATTAAAGTGGAGGAAAGGTAAGCGGCACAGGGTGGAAGCATACACATTTTTAATTTATTAATGAAGTAAGCAATACAATGGGTAAGCCAACAGGTTTTATAGAATTTACGCGTGAATTGCCGGAAAAAAAACCAGTAGCGGAACGATTGAAAAATTATAAGGAGTTCATTGACCGCTTTTCTGAGCAAAAGCTGGTTAGCCAGGCTTCACGCTGCATGAATTGCGGGGTGCCTTTTTGCCATAGTCATAATGGTTGTCCACTGGGTAATCTTATTCCCGAGTTCAATGATGCCGTATACCGCAAAAGCTGGCGCGAAGCATATGACATTTTAACGTCTACCAATAACTTCCCTGAATTTACTGGGCGTATTTGTCCGGCCCCCTGTGAATCGGCCTGTGTACTGGGCATTAACCAGCCTGCCATTACCATCGAAGAAATTGAAAGGCATATTATTGAAATAGCATTTGAAAAAGGTTTTGTGCAGCCGCGCAAACCCAATATCCGTACTGGCAAAAAAATAGCCGTTATCGGTTCCGGCCCTGCAGGACTGGCAGCAGCGGCACAACTGAATTATGCGGGTCATTTAGTTACTGTTTTTGAAAGGGATGATGCCGCCGGCGGACTCTTACGGTATGGCATACCCGATTTTAAATTAGAGAAATGGGTTGTTGACCGCCGTATAGAAGTAATGGAGCAGGAAGGAGTAGAATTCAGGTACAATGCGAATGTTGGGGTAAATGTAAGCATCAATGATCTGCAGGATCAATACCATGCTATTGTGCTGTCGGGCGGCTCCACGCACCCCAGGGATTTGCCTGTGCCGGGCAATGATCTGAAGGGGGTATACTTTGCCATGCAGTTTTTGAAGCAGCAAAACAAGCGGAACGCGAAAAAAGACCCCCTGGCTAATGCTGCCATTGAAAGTAATATCCTCAAAGAAGAAATAAAAGCTACGGGGAAAAATGTAATAGTGATTGGCGGCGGAGATACCGGCAGCGATTGTGTGGGCACATCCAACCGGCAGGACGCCGCCTCTGTTACCCAGTTTGAACTGATGCCCAAACCCCCGGGTGAGCGTACACCATTTATGCCATGGCCTACTTATCCAATGATCTTAAAAACATCTTCTTCGCACGAAGAGGGTTGTGAAAGAGCATGGGCTATTGCCACCAAAGCATTCCTGGGAGATGACAGGGGCAACCTGAAAGCATTAAAGATCGTTGATCTGGAATGGAAATTTTCTGATGATCAGCGGCCTTCCCGCTTTGTGGAAGTGCCGGGAACGGAAAGAGAAATACCCTGCGAGCTTGTGCTGCTTGCCATGGGATTTGTTCATCCGCAGCACCAGGGTTTGCTGGATGAAATGGAGGTGGAATATGATGAACGTGGAAATGTAAAAGCTTCTGAAAAAGCATATCAAACCAGCATACCTAAAGTATTTACGGCAGGTGATATGCGCCGCGGGCAGTCGCTGGTGGTATGGGCCATAAGCGAAGGAAGAGAATGCGCCCGTAAGGTAGATGAATTTTTAATGGGTAGCTCCCTTTTGGAAACCAAAGACGCCTCGCTGGTGTCGCTGGCGATATAGGAGTGAAGTTGTAAGGGGTAAGAAAATACAATTGTTATGCTTACATTTTTGTTATGGCTGATATTATTGATGCTTTGTGCGCCGCTGGCTATGCTTGCCATTGTGCTGTATCCAATAGTGTGGCTGCTGTTACTTCCATTCCGGTTGCTGGGCATAGCGGTTAACGGAGTATTGTTACTTCTCAGGTCGGTTTTTTTGCTGCCCGGCAAATTGCTGCAACGCATCTGAGCTTTTATTTCATGCTATCGCTAATACATTAAACCTGAGTTTTGGTTGTTTTACCATCTGCCCTCCTTTTCATCTTCACCACACAGGCACAATATGGTCATAAGAAAGCATAAGGAAACATTAAAAATGGTGTGTCCCTGTGTTTTTATGCCACCTGCATAAAATAAAAAACCGCAAACCCAATACAGTATTGAATTTGCGGAAATTATAAGTCGGGACGACTAGATTCGAACTAGCGACCCCTTGCACCCCATGCAAGTGCGCTACCGGGCTGCGCTACGTCCCGAACACTATGCAAGATAATTATCCTGCAAGTATCTTTGTATACCCCTTTTTTTAATTTTCATCTCCATGCGTACAGCATCACCTCTGTTGCTGCACTTGAAAGAAGTAATTCGGGCTGCAAAAGTAGCTTAAAATTCCAATTTCAAAAAATCAATAAATAGCTTTTATCTTCGCTGAACTTTTCACAATGACTATCCTCATTCGCAAAGCCATTATTACGCAGCCCGGTTCTCCATTTAACGGACAGCAAAAGGACATTTTAATTACCGGTGGCGTCATCGTTCGCATAGCAGATGATATTACAGAAAAAGCAGATACCGTTATCGAACACGAAGGTTTACAGGTTTCGCCGGGCTGGGTAGATATTTTTGCCCATTTCTGCGACCCTGGTTATGAATTTAAAGAAACCCTCCAAACAGGTGCAAAAGCGGCGGCGGCGGGCGGGTATACCCATGTGCTGGTGTTGCCCAACACCAATCCTGTGGTACACAGCAAATCGCAGGTAGAATATATTAAGGAAAAAAGCAGGTCCCTGCCGGTAAACATTCATCCCATAGGCACCGTTTCAAAAAATGCGGAAGGAAAAGACCTTGCTGAAATGTACGATATGTACGCCAGCGGCGCTATTGCTTTCAGCGATGGTATCCATGCGGTGCAGTCGGCCGGCGTTCTGTTAAAAGCACTGCAATATATTAAGGCTTTTGAAGGAGTGCTGATACAAATACCGCAGGATAAGAGCATTGGTACACATGGATTAATAAATGAAGGCATCATTTCTACCCGGCTGGGTTTGCCCGGGAAACCGGTTATAGCCGAAGAAATGATGGTGGCAAGAGATATTGAGCTGGTGGAATATGCGGCATCTAAGCTGCATTTTACAGGCATCAGCACCCAACGATCGGTTGATCATATTAAAAACGCTAAGGAAAAAGGTTTGCAGGTAAGCTGCTCTGTTACGCCCTACCATCTTTTTTTCAGCGATGAAGACCTGGTGAATTACGATACCAACCTTAAAGTAAACCCTCCTTTGCGCACCCCCGAAAACAGGCAGGCATTACGTGAAGCGGTAAATAACGGCTGGATTGACTGCATCGCGTCTCATCATTTTCCACAGGAATGGGACAGTAAAACCTGCGAGTTTGAATATGCCGGTTATGGTATGATCGGGCTGGAAACGGCTTTTGGTG
The DNA here is from genome assembly GCA_964450515.1 of uncultured Terrimonas sp. Taxonomy (GTDB): domain Bacteria; phylum Bacteroidota; class Bacteroidia; order Chitinophagales; family Chitinophagaceae; genus Agriterribacter. Next base: position 7,933 of record CAYVEI010000153.1, read on the forward strand.
TGGCAGGCGCCGCAGGCATTGGTACCGAACGCTGGGTAGAATTGTGCAGCACTAACCCGCGTAAAATTTTTGGATTACCCGCTGCTGCTATACAGGAAGGGCATCCTGCAGACCTTACTTTGTTTAACCCTGGAGTAGCGTACCGCTTTGAAGAAAGACAAATTCAGTCAAAATCAAAAAATGCTCCTTTTATAGGAAAAGAACTTAAAGGGCAGGTAATTGGGATAATTAACCGAGAGAAGGTATTTTTGAACACCTGATTTTTTACCCAAAACAACAATTATGGAAAATAAGCAAATGAATGTAGGGCTTACCTACGGACTAATATCCGGATTGGCATCTGTAATTTTCAGCCTTATGCTATATCTTGGAGGTGTACAATGGTTTGTAAACCCCTTAGCTTATGCCGGTATTGTAATACCTGTAATTATCGGCGTGCTCGCGGGGTTAAAACAAAAAAAATTAAATGAGGGATATCTTGATTTTGCCGCTGCCCTAAAGGTAGTGTTTACCACTTTTGTAATCGGCACCGTAATTAGCACCTTATTTAGTTACGTGTTGTTCAACTTTATAGACGTGCCTTTTCGCGAGGCGCTTACACAGGAAACGGCCGAAAAGGCGCAGCAAATGATGCAAAAGTTTGGGGCAAACCAGGAGCAGATTGATAAAGCAACAGAAGATATGATGAAAGGCAATAATTATACTTTCGGAAAGCAAATGCTTGGCGCAGCATTCTTTTGTATTTTCTGGTTTATAATAAGTGTCATTATAGCCGCCATTATTAAAAAGAAAAAGCCCGAATTTCCAACGGTGTCCCAATAATACTGTTAATATTTCTGCATGAACATCAGCGTTGTTATTCCGTTATTTAATGAAGAGGAGTCGTTACCTGAATTGTGTGCCTGGATACAGAAGATAATGGATGAAAACGGGTTTTCATATGAGGTCATTTTGGTAGATGACGGAAGCACAGACCGCTCATGGTGTGTTATTGAGCAATTATGCACAGGGCATCCGTGTATAAAGGGCATTAAATTTCAGCGCAATTATGGTAAAAGCGCGGCGCTTAATGAAGGCTTCAGGGCCGCCAGGGGCGAAGTGGTGATCACTATGGACGCAGATCTGCAGGATAGTCCTGACGAAATACCCGAACTGAGAAAAATGATCGTGGAAGACGGATATGATATGGTAAGCGGGTGGAAGAAGAAAAGATACGACAGTACGCTCACTAAAAATATTCCTTCCAGGTTTTTTAATGCCGTTACCCGCCGCATGTCTAAAATACCTTTGCATGATTTTAATTGCGGGTTAAAAGCCTATAAAAACAGGGTAGTAAAAAGCATTGAGGTATACGGAGAAATGCATCGTTATATTCCTGTGCTGGCCAAGTGGGCAGGTTTTAAAAAGATTGGTGAAAAAGTAGTGGAGCACCGCCCGCGAAAATATGGTGTTACCAAGTTTGGCTGGGAACGTTTCATTAATGGTTTTTTAGATCTCGCCTCCATTATGTTCGTGGGCAGGTTTGGGAAAAAGCCCATGCATTTTTTTGGATTATGGGGAACCCTGAGTTTTTTTATAGGGCTAATGCTCAGCATCTATCTTATCATCAGCAAATTCGTTGATCCTGAATACGCGTTAACCAACCGTCCTGCTTTTTTTATGGCGCTAACCCTGCTTTTACTGGGGTCGCAGCTTTTTTTAGCAGGATTTACAGGAGAGCTTATTGCCCGGAATTCTGCAGAACGCAACACCTACCTGGTAGAAAAGAAGCTGGGCGTTTGATCGTATATATAAAGTGCTAATGAAAAAGAAGATTGTCATCATTGGTCCGGCACATCCTTTGCGCGGTGGATTAGCTTCATACGATGAACGTTTGGCGAAGGAATTTCAGCAGCAGGGATGGGATACGCATATTTATACCTTTTCATTGCAATACCCTGGTTTTCTTTTTCCCGGCACAACACAATATTCATCTGAGCCGCCACCTGCCGGGCTGGATATACATGTTCGTATTAATTCGGTTAATCCCTTTAACTGGTATAGCGTTGGCCGGGAGTTGCAAAAGCTTTCACCGGATATTATTATAGTCCGGTATTGGCTGCCTTTTATGGGTCCCTGCCTGGGAACGATATTGAGGGTCGCTAAAAAAAATAAGCATAGCAAAATTGTATGCATTGCAGACAATATTATACCGCACGAAAAAAGACCGGGCGACACCGCTTTTACCCGCTATTTTTTAAAAGCGGTGGATGCATTTATTACGATGAGCGAAAAAGTGCTGGCCGACCTGCGCATGATTGAATTTAAAAAACCCGCCCGGTTTGTTCCTCATCCCCTGTACGATAATTTCGGGGAGAAGATCAGCAAAGAAGTGGCACGCCATAAGCTGGGTTTAAATCCAAATGACAGGGTCATGTTATTTTTTGGTTTTATCCGTAAATATAAAGGGTTGGATATTTTGTTAGACGCGATGAAAATAGTGAAGGAAAAAACTGCGGTGCAAAAAGCTGCGCCTGTGAAGCTGCTCGTAGCAGGAGAATTTTATGAAGACAGTAAACCTTACCTGCAGCAACTGAAAGATAATGGTATTGAAGATATAGTGATATTAAAAACGGATTTTGTGGCAGACAGCGAAGTGAAATACTATCTGTGTGCTGCGGATCTGGTAATACAACCCTACCGCAATGCTACCCAAAGTGGTGTAACACCGCTGGCTTACCATTTTGAAACGCCCATGATCATAACCAATGTGGGAGGGCTAACGGCTATGGTGCCCGATGGTAAAGCCGGTTTGGTTGCAGAGCCTGATGCCGGTTCCATAGCTGAAAAAATATTTCAGTTCTATGAAATGGGAGAAGATCATTTTATTCCCGGCTTGATTGAAGAAAAAAAGAAATATATCTGGGATAATATGGTAAAAGCAATTGAGGAGGTGAGTGGGTGAGTAGTGAATGGTGCGTGTTTTCAAAAGATAGGGAAAGCGGTGAGCCGGTTGGAATGCCGTTTATGCCCCGAGGTGTGTTGTTTATGCTGTTATGGCATATTAGGATATATGCTAAAGATGATATGGTAGAACATAAAGCCTGGAATTGCATTTCAGCGCCGTCCCTCTCCACAGCGGGGAGAGGGAAAGAGGGTGAGGGGGAAAATTCGGCTTACATTTGTACATAAATTAAGTATTATCAACAATGATCTACAGGAGCAAGGCGCCATTGCGGATAGGTTTAGCGGGGGGAGGAACGGATGTAAGCCCGTATTGCGACTTATACGGAGGCGCCATTCTTAATGCAACGGTTTCATTATACGCCTATGCCAATATTGAACCGCTGAATGAAGAGATCATTATTCTGGAAGCTGCAGACAGAAGAGAAGTATTGCAATATCAATGTAATAAAAT
>CAYVEI010000154.1:0-11273 GCA_964450515.1 uncultured Terrimonas sp.
CTGAACCACCAGTAAAATGGAACGCCTAATAATATCAGCGTTAATCCTATTCCTGCTTCACGGGGCCGTTCAATAAGCGTATTGCTTACCAGTAAAATGCAGAATAAAATGAATAGCGCCGGCACAACAGGATAACCCCACACTTTATAGGGTCTTGGTGCATCGGGCATCTTCTTTCTTAAAATAAATACGCCTAAAGTGGTGGCTCCATAATATATAAAGGCGGCAAAAATAAGCATGTCGGTTAGCTGGTCGAAAGTGCCCGATAATACCAGTAAACATGCCCATACACACTGGAACCATAGTGCATTACCCGGAACCTTTGCTTTATTTAGCCTGGCTACTTTTGAAAAGAATACCTTTTCCGTTGCCATAGCATAATATGTACGTGCATTGCTCAAAATAGTGGCATGCGTGCAGCCCAATGTAGTTACCAGTATTAATAGTGAAATAAGAAATACGCCGGTGCTGCCTGCAAAAGTTTTTACGGCTTCTACAGCGGCAATCGTATTATTGGCGGCATGTACCTGTTCCATGTTTGGTGTGGACAATACGGCGAGGTATGTCATGTTAACTAAGAAGTAAAGCGTGATCACCAGCAGCAAACCAATGGTAATGCTTAACGGCACGTTGCGGTGCGGGTTTTTGATCTCACCACCCAGGAATCCAACCGAGTTCCATCCTTCATATGCCCAGAACGCAGCCAGCATAGCAGTAAATACAGCGCTCATTGTAACCGGCGATGCGTTGGATGTTTCCAGGTTAAACACTGAGGGAAGGTTTGCCTGCGAACTGCTCAACCCGGATACTACGATCAGCGTTATGCCTGCTAATACCAGCAACATAAGCACGGTGCTTAGCCCTGCCCCGGTTTTAAGTCCGGTGGTGTTGATCCAGGTGAGCAGGGCAATCAATACAATAGCTGCGAACTTTACATTAAAGCCTGCGAAAGGATAGAATACACCTGCGATATTGACATCCGCCCATGATGCTAATAGCGGCGGAAGTTGTACAATGCTGTGCAGCGATTGTGCAAAAACATAGGCAATGCCGGCCACCGCGGCGGTTTTGATGGCAGTAAAATTAGACCAGCCATACAAAAAGGAAAAAAAACGGCCGTAGATCTTTTTATAATAGGCGTATTCTCCGCCCGTGTCGGCCAGCATACTCGCAATTTCGGCATTACAGAGCGCTCCCATAAGGGTAATGATCCCACCCAGCAGCCAGCAGATCAGCACCCATCCGGGTGAATGCAGTTCGGCGGCCATGGGCGCCACTTTTTTATATACACCCGAACCGATAATATTACCCATTACCACTATAATGGCTATACGTAAACCAAGGGTCCGGTTCAATTGGGAGGGAATGCTCATAAACTGGTTTTGAAATAATAAAGCGGTTAAAATACAAATAAAGACGGGAAGTGAGCCGATTTAAGGATAAGAATTTTAACGGGAACTTATCCGGCGGCGTTCCAACGCACTTTAACGGAGGGCTGCAATGTGCTGCAAACCGTTAAGGTCGAAAAACTTGAAATGTTTCCCCCTGAATTTTATCAAGCCATCTTGTTGCAACTCGGTAAGCATCCTGGATACCTGTTCTCTTGTAGTGCCGGAGAGATCGGCCAGGTCTTGCCGCTCTAAGTGAACGCGAATACCATTGCTGCCGGGTTGATACTGGTATAATGCGGCGATGTGCAATAAAGCTCCTGCTACCCTTTCTTTAACGGAGAGATGGGTGAGACGAACGGCATGCAGCTCAACCTGGCGTATTTCGTTCAGCAATGACTCCTTCATCCCATTGTGAAGTGCAGCACTCTTTTCAACTAATTGATTGTAGAGGGCAAGGCTGATATGGCATACATATAAGTCCTCAACCGCTACTACCGATAAGGGTTGTTTATTATTACTGCCGCGTACCCGGTGCCCGAGAACAGATCCCGCGCCCGCCAGGCGAAGAATGAGCGGGTGCCCGCTTTTACCATTCACTTCTATTTTTGCTATGCCCGACCTGATAAAATAAATACCTCCTCCTTGTTGCCCTTCAATGAGGAGGCGCTCTCCCTTTTGAAAATGAAGGTATTTCTTGTTGTCGGATAATGTTTCGAGCATATCGTTCGAACAGTTGCGGAGTACAGAACAATTTCTAACCCGGCAGGTATTACATCTTGGATTAGGTTGGGTCATATATGAACAGGGAAAGCCTGGAACAACTAACATAGGGGGCCATGCCCGGACTTTCGCTATCAAAGTTTCCACCTGTATGCTTTTAAAAAACTGACTCCTGTGGTAAAGTCTGTTGATTTTTATCATGTTTGATCTAATTGTTCCAGTATGAGATGAACGCTTTCTTTTATTTCACCAAAATCAATAACCCATCCCGATTGTGCGCCGGGGATACCTTCCGCGTAAATCCTGAGATGGTAGGTGGCCGTGAAGCGTTGCGCATTTATGCGCAGCGGGAAGCCCGGGAAGGAAATGAGGCGCATCAAATATAAAGTCTTTAAATATCAGCATAGAATAACAGGTATGTCACTAACAGGAGCAGGTATAATAATATTTACCGGTTCCGGTGCAAGATAATACGCGCTGTATTTTTGAATATGCGAAAACGCAGCTAATGGCGCTTTTAGCTGTAACCCGTAAAACGTATATGTAGCGAAGCGCATAGTTTTGCTGCAATTTTTACATTTGATTGTTTTAGCAGATGAATATACAAACGAAACCACTGATCTATTCCTGTTCGGGCTGTTCCAGTGCTGCGCAGATGGCTAATTATATTGCGGTTACCGCCGACCGTGGAGGGGATGCGGAAATGTCGTGTATTGTGGGCGTGGGAGGCAATGTAAAAAAATTAGTAAAGACCGCTTTGTCGGGAAGGAAGATTGTTGTGCTCGACGGTTGTCCTTTGGCTTGTGCAAAAGCATGCCTCGCTAACCATGGTATTGAGCCCACGGTACACATAGAGCTTTCGAAGCTGGGGGTGAAAAAAATACAGCATGGCAACTTTGATCCCGAACAGGCGCAGCATATACTGGCGTTGGTACGGGATACGCTGAGCAACATATAGCATTCATTATCCTGGTTGAAGTTGAACTTAGGCAGCAAAGCCGAACAATACGATACAGACTTAACATTTTTACAAAGCCGTTGATGGCTTTATTCGTTATATTCGCCGTTGGTGAAAAAATTATTTTACATATCATCTTTTAAGCTCACGGGAATGCCCGATCTAACGGCTAAACCGTTGTATGCCCGTGAGCGGATGTATTTCTTCTCCAATTTCAAAGACTTCAATACGTTAGCCCCGGCCTAATATGCTTCCGGCACGGGGTAATCATTTTTATTATTGGAATACCATCCACATTTGTTGCGGTTAATCTGTTAAACAGGCAATGCTGTTCTAGATTTTACTGCGTGTTATTATTTTCCAACCATTTATTCCGCAATGGATAACCTGTTATACAGGCTGTTCATTGAAAATAAACATACAGGCTGCCTGGTATGTATAAAATGTATTAATCATTTATTCAATAATTACCATCATGAAACAAACACAAAAACCAATGTTGCTGAAAGAAGACGCAGATACGCTAAAAAAATTATTAGAAAGCGGAATGGAGCTGCCCGGGTCGGATGCCATAAAGGAAAAGCTGAAAGCTGCAGAAATAGCAGACCAGGCCGATTTTGCCTATGATGTTGCGCGGCTCAATTCATTACTGCTGTTAAGAGATAAAACAGGAAGAAGAAATTTTCAATACCGGTTAGCCGTACCTGAAGCCGGCACAGCGGTTATCAATACCGATAATGTATTCCGCCCCTTAGGCGCCGCGCTGCTTGGCATGAGAAAGGGAGATGAGCTAAAATGGAATACCAGCAAAGGGGTACGCTATTTTTTTATTATCAATGTGGTTACGCCTGTAGAAGCGTTTTATTGATGAGCAGGCAGGAAACGGGATGTGTTTTTTGGAAGGGAACGAAGGTGCTATGTTTAACGCCTTCGTTTCCTTCATGTATTTCATACAGCCTTCAGGAATTAACCCGGGTATTTTTGCATGCAGGCATTTGCGATTGGCTCTCAGCCAAGGTATCGCTCAGCCAGTATTTGCTGGTGATGCTGCCAGTGTCCAACAATAATATAGCCGAGGCTCAGCACGGTAATGGGTTTGCCGCTTGCTATGCCTCTTGCCTGTAGCATATCACCGGTAAAATGCTCAAATAATAATACGGAGGATTTTCTTTGTAACAATAGTTCTTCCGCCAATCCATTTAATGAGCGGTGCTGAACCGGGGCATTTTCTGCATACAGGTTTTCATCAAAGGAAGGCAGCGGTTGCTTTTCGCCGCGGGCGATGCACATGGCGCGGTAGGCAAAAACCCTTTCGGAATCTATACCATGCTGCAAAACCTGCTTCACCGTCCATTTGTTCTCTGCGTAGGTATAATCACTTTTATTTTCGGGTATAGATTGGAGAAAGCTTTCTATATCAGAAAGGGTAGCAGCAAGCGCCTGCTTAATATCATCGCTCTTTACCAATGAAACATAGGTTTCATAAAACGGAGCATAGTCTGAGGGAAGTGGCCGCATGATGATGCATTTTGGAATAAGCGTAATTTATAGGGTAAAGGTATAAATGGTTTTTGATAGCAATACCGGAAAACAGAAGAAGTTTGGGATATATCCAATGTTATTCACAGCCTCAGCTATAGTATTTCACACATAGGATCATAGGCACATAGGTGCGCATAGTTTTTCTTATTTTGTTTACCGTGTTCCTATGTTCCTATTGTGCTTATGTGTTTACCTCTCTATACTTTGATAAATATTTTTTTCCTGTACAAAAAGTACAATAATAACCAAACCAATAGCAGCGAACCCAGCGCATTGCAGGCCGGCTGCCATTTGTCAGCTATATGCATATACCATCCGCCAAAAAGCAATTTTGAACTGTAATCAAAATCTATAAAACGGGTGCCGAGATAGATAACAAGTGAATTCATACCAATCACTTTAAAAAAGAAGGCCCATTTACGGTAACCCAGCACGTCTATGGTCCAGTAAAAGAATGCAAGGAAAAGAAAGGCCATTCCGGCGGTAAGCAAAATGAATGAGCTTGTCCACAAATGTTTATTGACCGGGAAAAAAGTGCTCCATAGCAACCCCAGCCCAATGCCTGCTATCCCTGTTATGCCCAGGTATTGTAGTTTTTTGTATTCAGATTTTTTCATCTGAAGGATATCGCCTGCAAATGCGCCCAGAACAGTAAGGCAGTGCGCGGGCAACTGGGTAAGCAATGCATTTTCATCGTAGGTTTTTTGCAACAGGCGGCCGGGCATAAAGGTACGGTCGAACCACCCTACCAGGTTTCCTTCAAAAGAGAGATCGCCCGCGCCATAGCCCGGAACGGGTATTAAAAAGAGGGCGGCGCAATAAGCCATCAGTATGCCACCTACCCAGTAAAGTCTTTGTGCGGAGGAAAGATTCAGGTAAAGCAGGGTAGTAATAAAAGTAGCGATGCCTATACGCCCCAATACGGTGCCATAGCGGATTTGACCGGGATCGAATATATTCAGCGGAATGTTTTTATCTAATATGCCCAGCACGATAAGGATGAGCATGCGGCGGAATGCTTTACGGTACAATTCTTTTTTGTTCATGCCCCGGCTTAGTCCGGATTGTATGGAATACGATAGGGCGATCCCTGCCGTAAACAAAAAAAGCGGGAAAATAAAATCGTAGAAAGTGAAGCCGTTCCATGCGGGGTGGGTAAGCTGTTCGGCCACCTCATCTACCCATTGTAAGCCGGTAGTGCCTTTAAGCCGCACTAAAAAAGCGCCTCCCCCGGAGATGAGCAGCATGTCGAAGCCTCTGAGGGCGTCAACAGAAAGCAGTCGTTTTTGTTTTTCCATACCCTTTTTATAATAATAAACGGTTTAGGTTTATGAAGATAAAAAATGAAAACGATCTCTGCTAATAAAGGAGAATTGATCTTTTAAGTCGTCAGTCTTTCAGAACTACCAATGATAGGCTTGTACTCCTTTTCTTTCACGTTTCACACTGCACTAACTTTTTTCCAGTGCCTGTACAATGTCGGCTATAATATCATCTGCCTGTTCCAGTCCTACGGAAACGCGTATCAGTCCCGGCGTTATGCCAACCGATTCCTGCTCTTCCGCGCTGAGCTTGGAGTGTGTGGAAGATGCGGGATGGGAAGCAATGCTGCGGGTATCGCCTAAATTAGAAGTGAGTGAAAGCATCTCCAGCGCGTCCATAAATTTCTTGCCGCCTTCAACACCGCCTTTCAGATCGAAAGTAACCAGACCCCCGCCACGTGTCATTTGTTTTCTGGCAATTTCATACATGGGGTGGGAAGGATGGAAAGGATATTTGATCCAGTTCAGTTTCGGGTGACCATCCAGCGCCTTCACCAATGCTTCGGCGTTATCGCAATGGCGGTGAATACGCACATCCAGCGTTTCTAAGCTTTTGCTTAATACCCATGCATTGAAGGGTGAAAGGGATGGGCCGGTATTCCTGCAGAACAAATACAATTCATTGATAAGGTCTTCCCTGCCCACTACTATGCCACCCAGTACCCGCCCCTGTCCATCAAGCCATTTGGTAGCTGAATGCAATACCAGGTCGGCACCATATTGAGCAGGTTTTTGAAGGATTGGTGTAGCAAAGCAATTGTCTACAAGCAGTATAATGCCATGCTTTTTGGCCAGCTTACCCAGCCATTCCATATCCACAATGTCGAGCCCGGGATTAGTTGGGGTTTCTACGTAGATCATTTTGGTATTTGGCCTGATCAGCGATTCCCATGTTTCGGGCTTACTGATATCTGCGTAGCTGTAATCTATTTTCCAGCGATGGAGGTATTTGGTAACAATGGTATGGGTAGATCCAAAGATTGATTTGCAGCTCAGCAAATGATCGCCGCTGTTTAAAAAAGCCATAAAACAGCCAAAGATGGCGCTCATGCCTGAAGAAGTGGCAAATCCCGCTTCCGTACCTTCAAGCGCGCACATTTTATCAATAAATTCCTGAACGGTAGGGTTACTGAACCGGCTGTAAATATTGTTATCGTTTTCTCCGGCAAAAGCGGCGCGCATTTCTTCGGCGTTTTCAAAACAAAAGCTGGAGGTAAGAAATAAAGGGGTGCTATGTTCCATTTCTCTGGTGCGGGAAGTTTGAATACGTACAGCCTGCGTAATAGGATGTTGCTTCATCTGCTTGAATTTTTTAAAGTACCTAAAAGTGAAGGACGAAAGACGGGTATATAGCGGGCAGCACATTGCGTATAAAGGCTGCGCTGATGCATAGCTTCACCTTTCCTGTATCTGCATATTATAAATTTACCTCGGTTCCGTTCACCACAACCTTCCATTTTAATGCTGCTCCCGCCTGGCGTAGGGTAGCGGCAACGGAGCAATATTTGTTCATAGACAGCTCAACGGCACGGTGGGCTTTTGCTGGATCAACTTCTCCGGATAGCTGAAAGGTGATCTGTACTTCTTCCCAGAGCGAAGGTTCCCTGCCTTTTTCTCTTTCTCCGTCTACATCAATAGAAAAATCTTTTATTTGCTGCTTTTGCTTTTTTAGTATGCTCACCACATCCACTGCGCTGCACCCGCCTAACCCGGCAAGCAATAGTTGCATAGGACGAAAGCCTTTGCTGTTTCCTCCCTGTTCCACGGGAATATCAATAGCCAGGTTATTGCCTCCCCTGTCTGTAGCGGTAAACCCATAATCATTTTGGGTGCGGTGTAATTGCATTAACGGCATTGCTCTTTAAATTTGGGTGCGAAGATACAAAGCAATCGGGTTTTTTGAACTGTTCCACTGAATTAACCGGCAGTTAAATCTTCTTTACGGGAATGTTATAATACTCCTGCTGCCTTTAATAATATCCTGAGGCTCCATATAATAACCATGGTACCTACAGCTATGAACATGGTTTTGGTAGGTAGTTTGCCTACCAGCCGCGCTGCCAGCGGTGCTGCCACCACTCCGCCAATGATAAGCCCAACAATGATCTGCCAGTGGCTTACGCCAATCATGGTAAAAAAAGTGAGCGCGCTGGCAAAGGTTACAAAGAATTCGGTAATGCTTACCGAACCTATCACAAAGCGCGGGCTCCTGCCCTTAGATATCAATGTGCTGGTAACCAGCGGTCCCCAGCCGCCACCACCAAACGAATCTAAGAAGCCGCCGGCGCCGGCCAGCCATCCAACCCGTTTTACCTTTTTGGGCTTCTTCACATTTTTCCTGAATGCAATAAGCAATATGCGTGCTCCCAGCAACATGGTATAAGTAGCAATGATTGGGCGTATATAACCGGCGTACTCCTCACCCAGTTTTGATAGCAGAAAAGCGCCCAGCACAGCGCCGATTATTCCGGGAATTAATAATGCCTTAAATAGTTTTTTATTTACGTTGCCGAATTTATAGTGGCTATAGCCGGATGCTCCGCTTGAAAACATTTCAGCCGTATGAATGCTGCCGCTTATAGCCGCAATATTAATGCCGAGCGACATAAGAATGGTGGTAGACACCACACCATAGCCCATGCCTAATGCACCGTCTACCATTTGCGCCAGAAATCCTGCCGCTATCATCCAGTAAAACTTGCTGTCTAATTGGAGGATACCTTCCTTTGCCGAATCAATAAGGCTTGCTAATGGAAGATAGGATAGCACGAGGTGGCCGGCAAACATAAAAAAGAACGCAAATAAGCACCAGGTTACAATACGCCGCCACCGCTTTTCACTATTGCTCTTTGGCTCCGGAAGATCTTTTACCGAAAGCACTTTGGTGATATGATTAAGCTCATGCACCTTTCTTGCAAAATTGCCATTCATCTTTTTACGGATGGCTTCCATATTATGCAATACATCATCTAACTCTTCCGGTAATATTTCATTAAATGCTTCCTTTAAACGTTTGGCAATGGTGGGCGATTTACCATTGGTGGAAATGGCTACTTTCAGGTTGCCTTTTTTAACAATAGATCCCAGGTAAAAGTCGCATAGATCAGGCGTATCTGCAACATTCACCAGTAAGCCTCTTTCGTGCGCATCTGATCTTATCTGCTCTCCCAGGATGCTGTTATTTACGGCAACGATCACCAGGTCGGCATCGTTTAAAATAGCTTCATCGTAGGCGTTTTCCACGATGGTGATGCCGGGATATTTTTCAGCGAGTATCTTTATTTCCGCTCTTACTTCCGGTGCAACAATAGTAACAGCAGTAGCGGGTGAATTTTGCAACACCGCGTGCAGCTTCTCCAGCCCCACGTTGCCCGCCCCTACGATCAGCAGTTTCAGTTGTTCCAGCTTTAAAAAAACAGGAAAGAGCTGATTGGTTTCCTGTATGGTTGTTGTTTCTGTCATTACATGGTTTAATTGAAAGCTGTCGTGGTTTATAATTTGTTGTTTTTAGTTTATGGTTCAGTGGTACAGGTTACAGGGTTATCAAAGTTGCCTGCGATCTCACGTTCCTGCGTGGCGTACCGACCGCATATTCCCACACCTGCCGGCTGGCAGGTTTCCACATTCGCAACATTTTCACACTTCCACATTTTCAAATTTCCACATTAGTACTCCACCCATTTCACTCTTTTGGCAAAATCGCCAAAGGTTTCACCGTCATTTCGTTTGCTGCTGTATACTTTGAATAAACCATCCAGTTCCTCTATGATGCCTTCTTCATTTAAGCTTTCCTTATATAATTTATTTAGTCTTGTGCCTGTTCTGTCGCCGCCAATTTGCAAATTATAGTATCCGTAAGCAGTACCAATGAGTGCAATTTCCGCGGCATAGGGCCTGGCGCAGCCATTGGGGCATCCTGTCATGCGCACACTAATGTTGTCGTCTTCCAGGCCATACTTGTCTAACAGCGGTTCCATTTTAGAGATCAATCCCGGTAAAACACGCTGTGCTTCCGCCAGCGCCAGCGGGCAGGTATTGAATGCTACGCAGGCTATGGATTCCTTGCGAAGCGGGCTTGCGTTGCTGGTATGATCAATGATCCTGTATTTTTTTAATATTGCGTCAATCTCTGCTTTATCTGCCTCATTTACATCGGCTATGATAATATTCTGATTGCAGGTAAACCTGAAGTTGGTTTTACGCAATTGGGCGATTTCGAGAAAAGCGGTTTTTAATGCCTGCTGCTCATCATCGAGCACCCGGCCGTTTTCAACAAAAACGGTATAGTACCATTTGCCTTCATGATTTTTGTGCCATCCGTAAAAATCTGTGCGGCTGGTAAACCGGTAAGGTCTTTCGGGCTCAAGCTTAAATCCGCAACGTTTTTCCAGCTCGGCTTTAAAGGCTTCCACACCCATATTGTCGAGCGTATATTTCAGCCGCGATAATTTCCTGTCGCTGCGGTTGCCAAAATCGCGCTGTACCGTAATCATTTCATAAACGGCTTTTAACACTTTTTCTTCGCCCGAAACAAAGCCTAATACGGTTCCCAGCCGCGGGTAAGTAGCGGCGTTACCATGTGTGGCGCCCATACCGCCGCCGGCAGCTATATTAAAACCTACCAGCTTATCATTTTCCAATATGGCAACCAGTCCGCAATCATTGGCAAAAACATCTACATCGTTATTGGGCGGAATGGCAATGCCGATCTTGAATTTACGTGGTAAATACCTGTCCTGGTATAATGAATCTTCTTCCTCTTTTTTATCTGCCAGTGGTTTTTCATCTAACCACACTTCATAATAGGCCTTTGTTTTGGGCAGTCCGAGCTGGCTAAGCTTTTTGGCGTAAGCGAATATTTCCTCATGAACAGGTGAAAATTTGGGATGCGCCGCGCATATAACATTCCTGTTCACATCGCCGCAGGCCGAAATAGAATCTAATTTGGCGGTATTAAAGGCTTTTATGGTGGGTTTTACATTCGATTTTAAGATGCCATGCAGTTGAATAGTTTGGCGGGTAGTAATTTTAATTACACCCGTTGTATAGTTTCCTGCCACATGATGCAGGGCTTCCCACTGCTCACTGGTGATGAAGCCGCCGGGAATGCGCAGGCGGATCATAAAGGAATAGAGCCATTCTAATTTCTTTTCACTTCTTTCCGCTCTCCTGTCGCGGTCGTCCTGCTGGTACATGCCGTGGAACTTTACCAGCGCCCGGTCATCTTCCCGGATGGCGCCTGTTATCTGGTCTCTCAGGCTTTCTTTTAATGTACCCCGCAAGCCGTCGCTTTTCATTTTAATGTGTTCGGTTGACGACAGGTTATTTTTTTCAGACATA
>CAYVEI010000155.1:0-11273 GCA_964450515.1 uncultured Terrimonas sp.
CGGTAAATTTATCTGCCTTACCATCTCCGTCCGTGTCTTCCAGTATCTTGATCATGTCTTTACCCTCTTCCTTATTGTCGCGTACCATATTCGGATAATCCATGGTTTCCGCTATCCACAGCCGGCCCCTTTCATCCCAATCCATATGTATAGGCTTGTTGATATCGGGCTCAGCAGCAAAAAGTTTTATTTCAAACCCAACCGGCACCTGTATCAGTTTTACAGATTGTTCCGGGGATAAGGGTTCCTGGAATTGCGGGGGCGGATCGCGTTTTTCATAGTTTGGCATCCGTGCATTTGTATACTTTGGGTCGGGTGTATCAAACTGGTCAATCAACGCCCTGGCATGATCACCCACTGCCCACATGATACCATTGTATACCAATTTCAAAAAGCCCGGGTTTGCCCAGGTTTTTTCATTATGTCCGTAAGCCGTATAAAAAACCCTTCCCTCTCCATAATTACGCACCCAGGTATACGGTTCGTGATGATCGCCCTCTACCCTTTCTGTAAGCACTTCTATATTTTTACTGAGCTTGTCGTGCACATAAGTTTCATCTTCTGTTGAAAAAGCAGGCACATCTTTCATTACAGGATGATCGGGCTTTACAATTACGGCAGTAAAAGAATCGTATTGATGCGTTTTAAACTGCCCGCCGATCAGCTCCACCACTTCCGGTGAATTGCGGAAGCACCAGGATGCGCAATGCAATGGAATAAATCCTTTGCCAGAGTTTACATAGTCCAGCAACGCCTTTTCCTGTGGTGCGGTAATGCTGTCATGATTGGCATACAGCACCAACCCGTCGTATAATTTGAGGTCTTCCCGTAAAAGATCATCAGGATTGGTTGTATAGGTAATATTTATACCCTTCTTGAAATATTCCTGCGAAAGCAGTTCAGCCAGCTTCTCCGAATCGTGGTGCTTGCTTTTATGGCCCAGGAATAATATTTCTAACCGCCGGGGCTTATCATCTCTTTCCTGTTGCTTGCAGGAATTCAACAGCACGGTTAAAGAGAAGATACAAAGCAGGGATAGAAGGATATTGCGTTTCATTTGTTCATATTTTATTTTAGTTTGGTTGGTTGAATTGCCCAAAAAAGCGAAAGCACCATTCCTGTCATCAGCTTATAATAGGGTGAAATCCGGCAGCTTAATGATTTCCCCTCCTTTCTTTGCTGACTCATGGGCCAGTATACCCACACAGGTAATATTGGCGGATTGCTTTGCATTCGGGAATGGCTCTCTTTTTTGTACCAGTGCATTTACAAATTCATGTACCAGGTGCGGGTGTGATCCGCCATGACCTGCACCCTGCAAAAAGGAAAGATGCTGGTGCTCATCCGTATCGTATACGCCACCCGTTGTAAAGCGCTGTATGGGCTCCGGCAATAAATGGGCATAATCGGGCGACTCCACCTCTTCCGGTATCTCCGGTTCCGGGCGTTTGGCGGTATGTACCACTAAAGGTTTGCCTTCTATCAATGGCCACTCAACCGATTTTTTTGAACCGTATACTTCAAAGCTTTCGCGGTACTGCCGCGCGGTATCAAATAAAGAACGGTAAACATAAGCGCTGAGGTCGGAGTTCCTGAATTTGATATGTGTGCTCTCTACAGCATAAGGAGAATTGTAAAACGCCTGCAGCTCTTCTCTTATAGTTCCCGACCCGAAGCAGGATACATATTCCGCTTCCGACCTTGTTAATCCCAGCACCGGCCCCACGCAATGCGTGGCATAATACATGGGAGGCAGGCCCGGCCAGTAATTGGGCCAGCCGTCCATATCCTGCTGATGACTGGCCTTTAGAAATTGTATTTTCCCCAGCTCTCCTTTTTCGTACAGTTCTTTCATAAACAAAAACTCTCTTGCATATACCACCGTTTCCATCATCATATAGGTGAGCCCGGTATCTTTTACCGCCTGCACAATTTGTTTGCATTCTTCTATTGTAGTGGCCATCGGAACAGTGCAGGCAACATGCTTACCCGCTTTTAACGCTTTCAATGATTGAGCGGCATGGTCGGGAATAGGGGTATTGATATGCACTGCATCAATATTGGGATCCTTCAGCAACTCATCGTAATCCGTATATCTTTTGTCAATGCTAAAATCATCTCCTGTTTTGTTCAGGCTTTCTTTGTTGCGCTGGCAAATGGCATACATGTTCGCATCGGGATGCCGCTGGTATATGGGAATAAATTCGGCGCCAAAACCGAGACCTATAATGGCAATGTTGATTTTTGGGGAAGGCATAAAGCAATAGTTTATATCGTACTAAATTACATTTAATTGCGCTTCTGTAATTTATCGGATTATGTCCAATACCGGTTTTATTTTATCCAAAAAATAAAAAAAATAGCGAAAACATGAAAAATCAAAGGATGGAGAACTGCTCACGGTAACGTTTCGGCGTCATTTTCATATACAGCCTGAACTGGCGGTTGAAGTTCGACAAAGTGTTAAACCCGCATTCATAGCTTACCTGGCTGATGGTTTTACCATCTTCCTCGCTTAATAATTTGCAGGCGTGCCTGATACGCAGCTCTGAAATAAAATCTGAAAACGATTTGCTGGTTTTCATCCTGAAATACCTGCTGAAGGAGGTAGGCGTCATATTAAGCAGGTCGGCCACCTCCTGCAGGGCAATACGGCCGCGGAAATGCTGGGCCGCATAATTATATACTACATTGATCCGCCGGGTTTCTGATTCCTTCAGCCTGTATATATAATCGGCATTGTGCAGCAAACGGCATGCTTTTGTTTGCGCCATTATTTCCAGCATCTGCAATAATTGTATAATACTTGCAGCACCATGTGCAGCAAGTATATTGCTCATCATAGCGCTAAGCCGGCTAACGGTTTGCCCGTAGTATTCAATTCCGCGCCGGGCTTTTTTAAACAGGTCTTTCACCTGCTGCATCTCTTCTTTTTCTATAAGATCGCCGATAAAATCGGCCCGGAAATAAATAACCAGTCCATGTGTAATGAGCTTACTCTGCTTATCAAAATAGCTGCTGTCGCTTCTCCATAAATGAGGTACGCCCGGTCCAAGGAAAGTCAGGTCGCCCTCATTGAAAGATTGCACCGTATTGCCGATGAAGCGGGTACCTGTACCTTTCAATACCATAAACAACTGGTATTCGCTGTGTGCATGCCAGGTAGGATCAAAATGTTTTTCTTTCAGCTCTTTTGCTACAAATATCCCGGATTTCGGTATAGGTGATTTTTGGAGTGCGAATTTCATACAAGCTATTTTACACTGCGCTTATTAATAAAGGTAATGAATTGAATGTAACATAAGTTACGAAGCAATTGACGGTAATTGCCGATTTTTACAGCATGAAGAAATGGCTGAATCATAATAAGCTTTTGCTAACTGGCGCTATCCTTGGCGGTGTAGGAGGTTTCATATACTGGAAACTGGTTGGCTGCAATAGCGGAACCTGTGCCATTACCTCTGATCCGCGCAACAGCACGCTTTATTTCGCCGTAATGGGCGCCTTGCTTTTTAGTATGTTTAAAAAGCATACAAAAGACGCGGCGTGATATCGTTGCTTATTAAAGAAAACGTATTACAATGCCCAATACAAGATCATCCAAAAATGTAATATGGTTCAGCAGGTTGCTGCGCTGGGGACTGGGTATTGCTTTTACAGCAACCGGATTCGTGTATTATGCAGAAGGAGGTTGGCCTGCCCTGTTATTTGGGGTACTTCTTTTTGCTACGGGTTTTTTGCGCCCGAAAAGATGTATAGACGAAAGTTGCGGATTAGCTGCCAATGACAGATAATTTCAAATCCGAAGACGGAAAATCTAAATCCTAAGCGAAATGCAACCATAAACTACAAACAATAAATCACGAATGGAAAGACTATACTATGCATATATCCTGACCGCATGTGCATTGATAAGCGTATCGTGCCGTCAGTCTGAAACAGCAGCGGCAAATGACTACCGGGTGCAGGGAGACAGCATTATTAAAGTTACTTTTGACACGCTGCGCAATGCATTAACCTCTGCCATACATAACAAAGGCGTGCAGGATGCGGTAGTATACTGCAATGAAAATGCCTATTCTATTACTGCTGTACTGGCTTCCGAAAACATCACTATCAAAAGGGTAGCGGAAAAATACCGCAACCCGAAAAATGCTCCGGATAGTGCAGATATGGTTCAATGGCGGGCGTTTGCCGCGGCAAAAGCAAACGACGATTCTTTACAGCCTGCTCTTATTGCCGGGAAACATATTATTCACTATTATAAGCCTATACTGCTGCAGCCCATGTGCGCCTCCTGCCATGGAGTGAGCGGAAAAGACATTCCACTGTCTGTTGTGGCTGCTATTGATTCTTTATACCCTAATGATAAAGCAAAAGGTTTTTCAGCGGGAGATTTAAGAGGCATGTGGAAGGTTTCTTTTGTTCAATAACGGATCGTATCCCGTGAAATAGCTGAAGCTATGTTCTGATTTCCCTGCGCATAAAAAGATAGTATGTTAATGCAAAACAAACGGTTGTTGCCGCGAGCAATCCACTAACCTGCGGCCATACGATCATAATGCTTTCTTTCAAAGGCAGCGGAGACGGGATGGCTCCCGCCATCTGTTCCATTGTCAATGGTCCAAGACTTCTTACGGAGGGCATCAGCAATGTGGTGGCAGCATCGGTATACAACTGGCTGGGCGCAAGCCGCAACAGAGACAACAGAAGATCATTGTAGGAGAGCAGGTCTCCGGGTTGAAGATAATCCGGACCTGGCAGCACAACACTTACCACAAGGTTTACAATGATCCTGTAAAAAACGGTAAAAAATAACCATATACCAATTGCCGTTAGCGCAGAGGTGGCAGCATTCCTGAATTTAACCGATAGCAGAATGGAAAGGCTTAGCCAGAAGCCAACATACAAAATACTCAACACTACAAATGCAAGTATACGGAGCAGCTCCGCCGGTTCCGGCAGAACACCGGTGATGATCATGCCGCCTCCTGTCATTAGCAGGGCAAGACAAAGAAATAATACGCTTACAACGGTAAGCGCACCGCAAAACTTGGCGAGCAAGAGGTTATCGCGGTACACCGGCTGTGCCATCAGGCGGGTTAATGTACCATTATTCTGCTCCGCGTTTACCGCGTCGAAGCCAAGCGCGATGCCCAATAATGGACCAAGAAAGCTGATAAAAATATGAAAGGCCGGAAGTGTTCCATCGGAGGTAGTAAGTAATTTCAGGTATACAAAAATGCGGTCGGGGTCGTTGATGTTAGCTACCGCTTTGCTGATATTGCTCAGGGATACATATAACGAGCCCAGAAAAGTAAGCACGATCAGTATAAGCATAACAATAAAGCGCCAACTGCGGATATGGTCGCCTGTTTCTTTGCGTACCATTACCCTGAACGGGCTTTCAGGCTGCTGCTGCAAACCATTATGCATTATTCCTTTTGAAAAAAGACCTTTGAAATAAACCAGTGGACTTTCCATTAGAAACAGGTATCATTTGATTGTTCTCAAAATAACGGTGATAAATTTCATCCAGCCCGAATTCCTTTTTATGCACCCCGGTTATATTCAATCCTTGCTGAACGAGGAGGCGCACAATATCCGGCGTAACGTCTTCACTGCACGACACTTCAATACCGTTTTCCTGCATCGTTACATTCCTGACGCCTTCCAGCTTCCGCAGCGCTTCACCATGTTCCCGGAAGCCGGGCAACGCATCCCTGAGCGTAATTTGTATCACATACGATTCTTCAGCGAATAAATTGCGGGACAATGTTTCCATATTCCCTTCCACCAGCAGTTTACCGTCTACAAAAATGCCTACGCGGTCGCAAACCTGTTGTACCTGGTGCAGTTGATGAGACGATAATAATACTGTGAGGCCCTGCTGGCAGTTAAGCTGCCGGATGAGAGAAAGAAATTCTTTTATACCACTGGGGTCAATACCCAGTGTAGGTTCATCAAGAATGATCACCTCAGGCTCCCTGATCAGTACGTCGGCAAGTCCAAGCCGTTGCTTCATGCCGCGGGAATAGGCAGAAGTCTTTTTATGCATCTCCCTGTCAAGCCCCACTGTTTCCATTGTTTTATGTGCCCGTGATGCTATTTTGTGTTCTGCTATTCCATTAAGCCTGCCGATATACATGAGGTTTTCAATGCCTGTCATGTCATTATAGAAACCCACGCTATCGGGCATATATCCCAGTTTCCGTTTCACTGCAACAGGGTTGCCGGTGGCATTAACGCCACAGACCCGGGCGCTGCCCGCATCAGGCTCCGTTAGCCCCAGCATCATCAGTATGGTAGTGGTTTTGCCCGCTCCGTTGGGGCCCAGCAAACCGAATATTTCCCCCCGGTCAATTTTCAGGGAGAGATTGTCTACAGCCTTCACAGAACCGTAGCATTTCGTCAACTCTTCCAGCTCAATGATAGGATTTTCCATGATCAGTTATCTCCTCCCGTATTTACGAACCAGGTAATATACCATTCCCAGCGCAAGCAATATTACCACTATACCGATCCACCCCGAAAGCAGCGAAGTTTTTACTGTCATCCGGAATACCGCGTTAGCTGTTGTATAGCTGTTTTTAGCGGTAAAAGTGGTAACATAATCGCCTGCAATGGTTTTATCGGGAACGCTGAGTGTTGCACCTGCTTCCATGGTTTGACCCGGATCAAGCCTTTCTATTTTTGACGGTTCAAACGTTGCGCTCCATTGCATAGGGGATTGCGCGGAAAGCTCCAGCCCGTCGAGCGGAAGTGAGCCTGTATTTTTCAGCACCAGCCGGAGCTGTTTACTATGTCCTTCTGTAACATCATTGCTCAGCCGTCCGGTAGGCGTAGTGAGTTCCACACTGTAATTGCCCTTCACTACGGCTTCCAGCTCAATATGGAGTGAGTCATCGTTGCTAACGGCACTCACGGGGATATTGTAATTGCCTGGTTTTGCTGTTGGGGAAGCCATGACCTCAAGCGTTATCTCCTGTGTTTTGCCCGAATCCAGCCTCACCGCGGTGATCTGGCTGCCGCCTGTGCGGAACAGCGTTATCCAGCCATCCGGAGCCTGCATCCGCAAGGCATATATTTGCATATGGCCGCTACCGTTATACAACGAAGTGTTATACCGGAAAGGGTCTTTTACGGCAGATTCAATATTGATGAGGTGGGCTGTAAAAGTGGATCCCTTTTTACTCCCGCCCGGCTGTGCACGGGAAGAAGAGGGGAAAACAGTAACAAGAACAATAACAAAAAAGATTGAAAAAAAACGAATATGCAGATCGTTTTGCCGGAAACAGAAAAATTGCGCTAGCATAGTATTAAGAAATGGTTGATGATTCATTAATAAGATAATAGCTACTCAGAAGCAGATGCTGCGAAAATAATAAGTAATGAAAAATAGTTTTGTTAATGATTTTTAAAAAACCGATAACTTAGTCGTCTTTAACCGGTAAACCAAAACCCGGCTTCAGGTACAATGGTTTTTAGTTGGGCTTCCGGCAGGGGCCTGATAAAAGCAACCATCTGGTCGTTGTGTTGCTGGCGAATAAGATTATTTATTTTAACTTGCCGGTGTGGGTTCTTGTCGGTTACCGGCGATTGTTTGCCGGCGCTTCCCAACTCACTCCATTTTTCTACATATGAATGCCCAAAACGGCGGATTGACACGGGAAGAATTAGGCAGGTTTAAAAATAAGCAGGGTAAACCCGTTACAGACTTTTTTAATGTCCTTCCGGGTTCGTAATAGCTGATACTGCTTTTATGATCTGGTTTAAACTGTGCTTTTGGTATATATTATACCGGCGATGGCATCTGTATTTATTTTTTCCTGCCGGCAGCAGCAGTGGGATATACACCAGGATTTACCGGCAACAGAAGGTTATGCAGGGTGATGATACAAACCAATGAAACCGACAATAACATATCACAAAAGCAATAGCGCAGTCACTTTCCACGTTATTTTCATGGTGATAGCGTTACTCAGCGCAAAAACAATTTATGCGCAGCAGATAAAAAATGTCCGGAGCATTGATTCAGTAGTAGCTGCTATTGACCGGCACAACTGGACAAAAACAGACACGATACCCCTGGAGGTTTCTATAGAAGGAGGTTTTGCAGTGCTCTATTATCACAATGATCAGTTGCTAAAGATCACCTCCACATCTTATGGCGAAACCTACCGCGAGGAAAAAGCCTATTATCTGTTGGGCAGGGAGTTGCTGTTTGTGCTGGAAAAAACCTATCGCTATAATCGCCCGATAACCTACGATTCTGCAAGCATGAAAGCAAATAACGACACCGAAATTTTTGATTTGAAAAAATCCACTGTGCTGAAGCAGAAAAATTATTTCAGTAACGGGCGCCTTTTTCGCAGGGTAAATGAAACTTGTACTGTTATTACCAGACATCTCAATGCGGAAGAGCAAAGAATAATACGTGATTTCAAAAACAACTTTTTGAATTGACTGCAGCCTTTAACAACTGCTGTGCCTTGCTTCAACCATACCAAAAATGAGATCAATGCAACCCGTCAAAAAAGCAAAATCGAGAGCCACTATTATAATTATTCTCTTAGGTCTTTCTCCCCTCATACCGGTAATAGTAGCTTCAATTGGCGGTGCATGCCTTGGTTGCTCGGTTAACGAAGCCGGTGGCAGCAGATGCATCCGATGGGGCATTGACTTTGGCGAAACATTACCAACCATGATGATAATGGGATGGCTGCTCATTTATACTATTCCTTTGGCAGGTATATCGCTACTGATCCGCCAAATATATATTCATCGTAAGCAATCTCATAAAGACACCGCTCACAAACAGCAGTTGTGATTTGCTTTCATAGGCTTTAATAGATTCCCGGGCAGTTTAAAAGAAATGAATTCGATAATACATTGAATGTTGAAAAAGCTGGTATTTTTTCATCTCCACCTGCAGAGTCCACATCCGTTCTTGATCAGCAAAAAAACTCACCGGTGTTTAAGGGAAAAATATCATTTCATTGACTGGAATAATCGCGTAATGATGATCAGGGATCAGCAAAAGAAAGCCAAAGAATCGAAGGCTTCAACCCCTGAATACGTTGCCCACCCTGAACAACAGTTGGATCAAATTAAACTTGAAATTGATCACATCTTTGGACCTGGAACCGCTATTTAGGTTTTAATTAGTGTCAGACCTGGCATCTCCATGCCGCGGGTACTACCATGTCTAAATGAGTAGCCCTGGTATGTTTATGCCGGGGCTTTTCGTACAAAATATATTGTATAATATACAATTGTATATTATATTTGTAATGCAAAACGATTAGACTTGAACAACAATTCAGAACTGGATGAGCAGATAGAGCGAATAAAGCATGAACTTTCCTTCTACCTGAAAATCGCCGACAAATTAGGATTACCGGCGGAAGAAATAGAAAAGCAGGTGAACAAGTATCTTGAAACATTGTACACTTTGCAGGAACTCAAAAAGAAAAATAATTAATTGATCCGGGGGCTTAGCCTCCACAAATTACTTTGCATGAAAAACAGAATTGATGAACTGATTAAACTGGGTATTAAAGATCCGGCTGCTTTTGAGAAGAAAATTGATGTGTTGGCCCAAAAAACGAAGACCGATAAAAAGCTGAAAAACGAATTAAGGAAAGAATTTAAGGAAAGCCTTGACAGGAAGGGAAAAGAAATAGATGAACTGGCTGTAAAGGTGCAGTTACAGCAGATTTCAGATATCATCAACATGTCCTATATCGCAAAAACATATTTCGGTAAATCAAGGCAATGGCTCAATCATCGCGTTAACGGCGCTATCGTGAATGGCAAACCTGCACAGTTTACAGGCAAACAAATTGAGACGCTGAATACCGCACTGCAGGATATCAGCAAACAGATTGGCTCGGTTAGTGTTCATAATCACTAATCGCTTTGCACGCCCCGCATTGTGAGCCAAGGTGCGGGACATTTTTGAAAATTACTATTTAGTGATCATAAAAAAAGGGCCGCGTAGAAACGTAGCCCTATATACAAATAATTTTTATTGAGTTACAAAGATATATTAATTGCTGCCTGTTCTGCTACCCACTGTAAATAAAAAACCGGTAATGCTTATTTGTACTGCATTTCCGGTTTTAACCTGTAGCGGGATGGGGAGTTGAACCCCAGACCTCAGGGTTATGAATCCTGCGCTCTAACCGCCTGAGCTACCCCGCCTGTTATAAACATTTTTATTAATACCAGGACAGACTCCCTTTAAAAAATAAAAATAAATCTCAAGTCATTATTTCGGGCAGCAAAAATAGGGGTTTTATCAGTATGATGTAATATTTTCCGGAAGAAAGGTACAAGCAGAATATAAAAAACGCAGGTGATTAGACAATCACCTGCTTACCAAAACATGAGAAAACTTCTATTCCTTCAACTGAGTTAAAATGATCCGGGAATGAGTTGAAGGCTAAACCATAGAAAAAAATCCCCGGAGTGATTTTAATGTAATAATAAATTTTATTATATATATAATTTCCCGGTTATTGCTGATAGTATTTTCTATACAGCAACAAGGTTCTCATCAACGTTATCTGCTGAATGCCGTCTTGCATTAATAATATTAGTTAACACCATAAGAATATCATCATTCCTGAAATTATACCGGAACTCGCATTCCTTAATATGCAGGTATAAAGTGTTTTTATTCATGCCCCTGAACTTTTGTAAGCGGCTTTTGGTATACTTCCAGAAATCCGTAATTACCGGCAATGTATTGTTCACAGAAGAACGCTCTTTATTTTCGCACAGCCCATATAAATACCAGTTATTACAATCAGCTACTGCATGATATGCCTCAAAACCGGGGGCTGCTCCCCCATTTTTAGCCCCATGATCATTATACAATTGCTGCATTGTTGCCGGGCATGTATTTTTAAGCCAGGCGATGGAAACTTTTCCCTTCTCTAAACAGAGCCCATAACAGGCAGCGGAGTTATCATCCGGGTGGCATGTTCCTTCGCTGTTAAGAGCAAAGGATCGTGGCTCTGCATGTAAACCGGCATCGCAAAAAGAGGCAATAGCAGAACGAATGATCCTGAAATAATTATTTATGGTTACCCTGCTTACCCTGCTGATATCAGCTATTTGTGTAGCAGTAAGATCATCACAAAACAGTTCTAATATTTCCCGGCATTTCCGGTCGGGCAAATGTCCTCCCTTGAGCAGTTTATAATTCATTGCTAAACAGTTAATACGAATGGCTTCGGATTTAAAAATCATTAGAAAAGGCGGCA